>CBFDBL010000843.1:0-1550 GCA_965603035.1 uncultured bacterium | reverse complement strand
AGACGACGTTGCAGTAGCCGCGTCCCTTCCTCTTGCCGCGGTCGGGGTCGTTGTAGCCGGTGACGTAGACGTTCTTGTCGTCGGGGGAGAGCGCCATCCGCCCCGTGCCGCCGAGGGCCGCGTCGGCGACGACGGGCCCGAGCCAGCTCGCGGGCACGCTGGCATCGGTGCCGAGGGCCATGAGGCGCGTGCCGCCGCGGACATCGGCGTGCGTCACGTTGGTGCCTGCGGCGGTGCCCGCGAGCATCACGAGCCGCCCGTCGCCGGTGACGGCCATGGACACGCGGTTGCTGAACACGGCGCCGGGGTAGACCGACCTCGGGAGCAGGTGGCCGATGAACGGGATCTCGCGGCCGTCGTCGAGCGCCAGGTGTGGCCATCCCTCGCGCCGCTCGGGTGGAAGGCCCGCGGGGCCAGGGTAGACCTGCCGCAGATACGTGCCGTCGCGGTCGAGGGCCGAGATGAGGGTGGTGGTGCGATGGGCGTAGAGCCCGCCGCCGTAGAGGACGTAGAGCGTGCCGTCAGGCCCGCAGGCGATGCCGCGCACGGCATCGACGTAGTCGCCGTTCCAGCCCACGATCCCGTGCAGCTCGCCCCCGAGCCCGAGGCCGACGCGGACCCCCAGTCCCGCCGGCGACACCTTCGCCCCCGCGTCGTCCGTGCCGTCCCAGACCAGCGACTGGCTCAGCGACCCCGCCTGGAAGGGCTTCGGCGCGTTCCGCCCCACGTGCCCTGCCGCCAGGTGGCGTAGCACCCGCCCCTCGGCATCGACGATGGCGACCTCGGCGTCCGTCTCCTGGCTCACGGCGAAGCGGATCTCGGCGCCCCGAGGCGTTCGCGACGCGCTCGGACCGGCAGTGAACTGCGGCTTGGCGTGCTTCTCGACCGCGGAGGCCAGGACAGGGACGAGCAGCACGAGCGTCCACAGTCGAGGTGCCATCGCGATGCCTCCCGTGGGTCTTGTGGCCCTCAGCGCGGGAAGAGCGGGTTGAGCTCCTGGGCGCGGGCCTTGAGCGACGCGGACTCGGTGCCGGTGGCGGGTCGGCTGGTGGGCGCGACGTCGAGGGCGAGCGGCAGGGTGAGCGGCGAAGAGGCCGGGATGGAGGCCACGACGCCCACCGCCAGGTTCCAGTTGAGTGCGAGCTGGGCCTCGTCGCGGTCCTCGATGGGCTCGTACCAGATGCGGTGCTTGCGGCGCCGCGGGTCGCGCCCGGTCCAGCGCTGGCGGCAGAAGCCCTTGATCGCGATGATCGCGGAGCCGCGCTCCTTGGCCTTCGCCACGACCTTCGGGCCGAAGCCGGCTTTGTACCACGAGGCGTAGGCGATGGGGAACATGACGGAATCGAAGGCGAAGCGCTCGAGCGCCGCGAGCGCCGCCTCCTCGGTGTGGGCGGAGAAGCCGATGTAGCGGATGCGGCCCGCCTTCTGCTGCTCGAGCAGGTAGCCCATGGCCCCGTCCTTGGCGAAGGCCGCCTCGACGTCCCGCTCGACGTTCTCGAGGCAATGGAGCTGATAGAGGTCGAAGTGGTCGGTGCGCAGGCGCTCGAGCG
>CBFDBL010000842.1:0-1573 GCA_965603035.1 uncultured bacterium | reverse complement strand
CCCGGGCGGTGGACCCACCTGGTCGGCACCTTCGACGGCCAGACCTGTCGTCTGTTCCAGGACGGCAAGCTCGTCGCCGAGAAGGCCGGCCCCGTCATCCGCGCGCCCTGGACCCGGCCCCTCCACGTCGGCCAGTACAGCGGCGGCCCCGGCCCCCAGTACCAGGTCATCGGCTGGCTCACCGGCCTCAAGCTCTACGCCCGCGCCCTCTCCCCCACCGACGCCCTCGCCGCCGCGCGCACCGCACCGCCGCCGCGCAAACCCTGAGGCAGAGAAAGACCCCAGGTGTCTTCCCCCGACCCGCTACACCCTGGGCCGACGGTGAGAGCGAGATTCGTCGAGCGGCCCAATCGCTTCGTGGTGCGATGTCGCTTGCGTGGCGGCCGCGTCGTCGAGGCCTTCCTGCCCAACCCCGGGCGGCTCTGGGAGCTGCTCTTCCCCGATGCCACCCTCTACCTGACGCACGTGCAGGCCGCGTCGGAGGACAGGAGGACGGCCTACAGCGTGCTGGCCGTCGCGCGCGACGGGGCGCCCGTGTTCCTCGACACCCACCTGACGAACCGCGTGGCCCGCCGCCTGATCGAGACGGGCCGCATCCCTGGCCTCGAGGGTGCCGAGGTCGTCCGCGCCGAGGTGCCGCGCGGCCGCAGCCGCTTCGACTTCCTGCTAAGCCACGGTGGGCAAGAGGTCTACGCCGAGGTCAAGTCGGTCACCCTCTTCGGCAACGGCGTGGCCATGTTCCCCGACGCGGTGACCCAGCGCGGGCGCAAGCACCTGCTCGAGCTGGCCGCGCTCGCGCGCAGCGGCACCCGCGCGCTCGTCGTGTTCCTCGTCCACACCGACCGCGTCCGCTGGTTCCTGCCCGACTACCACACCGACCTGGCCTTCAGCCGCGCGCTGCTCGCCGTGCGCCGCGAGGTCGAGATCCTGCCCGTCGCCGTCGGCTGGACGCCCGAGCTGGCGCTCGAGCGCGAGGTCAGGCTCCTCGAGATCCCGTGGGAGCACGCCGAGCGCGAGGCTCGGGATCGCGGCAGTTACCTGCTGCTCCTCCACCTCGAGCGGGCGCGTCGCATCGAGGTGGGGAGGCTCGGCCGCCTGCGGTTCCGCCCGGGCTGGCACCTCTACGTCGGCTCGGCCATGCAGGGGCTCTCGGCCCGCCTCGCCCGCCACGTCCGCCGCCGCAAGCGCTTTCACTGGCACGTGGACTTCCTTCGCGCCGCCGCCGATCGCGTCGTGCCGCTGCCCATCCGCTCCTCCCGCCGCGAGGAGTGCGACCTCGCCGCCGCGCTCGCCGACCTCCTCGAGCCTGGCCCCCCTGGCTTCGGCTGCTCCGACTGCGGCTGCCCGACCCACCTCTTCTGGAGCCCGACCGCGCCGCTCGCCTCCCCCGCCTTCCACGCCCTCCTCCAGCGTTTCCGCATGCGGCCACCCTGAGCCACCCCGCCGGACCGCGCCTCGGACGACCCGGATTGGGCGGTCAGCCGGCGTCGCTGGTCCGGAGGCACAAGACAGCCCTAGCCCAATACTGTTCGGCACGGAAGTTGCTGTCGTGGCCTTGCGGTGCTCTCGTCGG
>CBFDBL010000841.1:0-1590 GCA_965603035.1 uncultured bacterium | reverse complement strand
GGGCTGCGCGAGCACCTTCGGAGGGCGCGAGGCAGCCTCTGGCGGGCCCTCTCGGACGGCGTGGGGGCGGCGGCAGGTGGCCTAACGCCTGTAACGGCCGTGGGTTACGTGCTCGGCGGGGTCCTGGCGTTTTGACTTTGCGCCGGGGCCGGGCTAGGTTCTTGTGGGGAGGGCCTCCCTGGGAGGGAGCGGTGACATGAGTCGAATCGCACGGGGGCGCTGCGGGAGGACGTGGGTCGAGGTCCTCGTCGCAGTCGCGATCGCCTGCCTGATCGTGGCCTTGCTGGTCCCTGCGCTGGGCTCGGCGACCGAGCGCGCGTGGGCCGCGCGCTGCCAGGGACACCTCGGCGAGTTGTTCCGCGCCCTCAGCCTCTACCTCCACCCCGACCACGGCGACCACAAGATGCCGGCGAGCGCGCCCGACGGCCCGGCCTGGTTCGAGAAGCTCGAGCCCTTCGTCGCCGGCTACCGGGTCGGCCAGGCGCGAGACCGCTTCGCCTGCCCGAAGGCGCCGACGGCCCAGCGCGGCTTCACCCGCGACAGCCTGTCGTTCGGGTGGAACGAGTGGGACTTCCCGCTCGGCAGCGTCGCGAGCCAGACGGCGACGCCGCGCGAGGCGCTCGTGCTGGGCGACAGCCTGGGCAGTGCGGAGGGCCTGGCGGCGCCGCGCGCCGACACGGTGCTGACCGCGGGCGGCGAGCTGCGGCTCGACGCGCGACACGGCGGCGAGGGCCACAGCCTGTTCCTCGACGGGCACGTCGCGGGCTACGAGCGGCCCCAGGCCGCGGACCAGTGGCCCGACTGCGCGCTCGCGCCGCCCCGTCCGCCTGGCGAGACGGCGACGCTGCTGCGGGTCCTGCGCTGGTGGGAGTGGGTGCTGGTCGCGGCGTGTGCCGCGGTGCCGTGGGCCGCGGTCACCTTCGGCGTGCCCTACCTGGCCGCGCTCCGCGCCGAGCGGGCCGAGCAGCGCAAGGAGCAGGCGGAGGCCGAGGAGCGCCAGGCGACGATCGACGAGGAGCGCGCGCGCAAGGCCGCGCGCAAGGAATACCTGCGACGCGTCCCCTGCGGGCCCGTCCAGGCCGTCGAGCTGCCCAGGGCCACCTTGCACGTCGGGCGCCGCAGCTTCCAGGTCCGGCCCGACCGCGAGCTGCTTATCGGCCGGGGCAAGGACGCCGACGTCCGCATCGTCAACCGCCACGCGGTCTCGCGCCAGCACGCCAAGATCCGCCCCGAGGCGCGAGGGTACGTCCTCTACGACCTCTACCGCCGCGCCGGCACCGTCGTCGCCGGCGAGCAGGTCGAGAGCAAGCTGCTCGCGGGCCGCGCCCGCATCGTCCTCGGCACCGACGTCGAGCTCACCTTCGAGCTCCAGGACGCCTGACACCGCCCGTCCCCCATCCACATATCACGGGCCAGCGACAGGCCGCTGCCGGCCCTGCCGGCCTCTCATCCGAGCGCCAGCGCGCGCCGGAGGGGCCCATCTTTGCCCACAACTCGCGAAGAGCCCGTCTGCGCAGGGCTTAGCCCGCATTTCTCCCCGGGGCAAGGGGAAGAGTCGGCGGATCCTGTCATCCTGAGCGGAGCGTGCCC
>CBFDBL010000840.1:0-1619 GCA_965603035.1 uncultured bacterium | reverse complement strand
CTGCTCAACGACCCCGTCGCCCAGGTGCGCGTGCACGCGCAGAGCGCGCTCGACGGCCTCGCCGCTCGTGATGCGTGATGCGTGATGCGTGACTCGGAGGGAAGGGGGTCTCGCCGCGCCGGCGCACACGGTTCTTGACTTCCCGGGGCGCGGCGGAGTAGACTTAGGGTGTTGGAGGCACGACGGTTATGGGCAAGCGGCAGCCACGGCGCCGAAGGCGGCCAGCCGTCCGCGAGGCGGGGCGGTGGCTGCTGTGCTTCGGTGCCGCGGGTCTGATCCAGAGCTACGCCTACCTCGACCACGTGGGCCGCGCGCTCGGCTTCGGCGGCCCGCGGCCCCATGCCGTGCGCGTGGGGCTCGTGCGCCCCGAGCGCGTGCCGCCCGCCCTGCGACACCCTGCCGAGGAGCCTGGCCGGATCGCCGACGCCGCCTCCCGTCGGCCCGAGCCCACCCTCCGCGAGCCCTTCGGCCCCATCGACCCCGTCGAGGCCCGCAAGCTGCTCGACGAGGCCCGCCTCGTGGACGACCCGCTCTCCATGGCCCCCGACGCGCTCCGCGAGAGCATCGAGGCCGCGGTCCAGCGTCGCATCGACGAGGGAGCCCAGGACCCCGAGGCCGCCGTCGAGCGCGCCCAGGCCCTCAGCCGCGGCGTCTCCACCGACTCCGCTCGCGAGATCGCCGACTACCTCGGCTACCAGGCCGCCGACTTCGTGCCCAGGACCCCCCAGCCGCCCGGCGATTTCGACCACGACGACGCTATCATCTACGACCTCGCGAAGACCCGACACGCCGACGGCAGCCCCACCTACCGCATCACCCTCGTGGACCGCGCCGGCCACACCTTCACCTTCCTGTTGCCGCCCGGCGACGACGCCTCCGCCTACGACCATCTCTACCAGGTCCTCGAGGCCGCCAGGCAGAACCCCGCACTCATGGTCATCCTGCGCCGCATGGCACTGCCCATGGCCACCCGCCTCGCCCGCTCCGCCGACCGCCAGCGCAAGGCCCCGCTCCGCCCCCAGCAGCCAGGCGCCCAGCCGCCGCCGCCCCCCGCGCCCGCCCCGCCGCCCGCGCCCGACGACGAGTGATAGCCTCTCGCCCCCGCCGCCCGGCGCGCTCGGAAACGCCTTGCGCGGGCGCGACGGCACGACTATAGTACGAGCAGTGCCCGTGACGGCGACCGACTTGCAGAAAGGCTGGACACGCCATGCGCGAGGAACTGCGCCGACTCGGCGAGCTGCCCGCCATCACCGACGCGCTGCTCGCCACCTACAAGGACGAGGCGATCACCACTCACATCGGCAGCGCGCCCCTGCCGTCGCGCGACGGCACCATCGGCATCCTCGACCTCCTCTTCCAGGCCGTCTACCCCGGCTACTTCGGCGAGCAGGAGCTCACCGACAGCAACGTGGCCTACGTCGTCGGCCACAAGCTCGGCCAGCTCTACGACCTGCTCACCGAGCAGATCTACCGCGCCATCAAGCACGAGTGCCGCCGACTCGGCTCCGTGTGCACCCACTGCAAGCTGCGCAGCGAGGACGTCGCCGTCGACCTGCTCCGCGAGCTGCCCGCCATCCGCGAGCTGGTCGCCGAAACCGTCGCCGCCGGCTACGACGGCG
>CBFDBL010000839.1:0-1683 GCA_965603035.1 uncultured bacterium | reverse complement strand
CCTACGCTCAGAATGACCGAGTTGGCGCGGCGCTCCTGGTGAGAAATGCGGGCTAGAGCGTCCACGGTGCGCGCAGGGGGCGGGTGAGCATGCGGTTGGCGACGTCGTCGTTGAGGAAGCGCTCGGCGTCGGGGTCCCAGCGCAGCTTCGTGCCGCGCTCGATGGCGATGAGCCCGAGCTGGCACAGCGAGTTGGTGCGGTGGCCGACCTCCACCGGCTCCATCGTCTCCTCCCGCGTCTTGATGCAGTGGATGAAGTCGCCCTTGTCGCTGCGGCCGGGCAGGCGGATGTCGTCGGCGCCGAGCGGCTCGTCGAGCAGCGCCGCGGGCTCGGCGGTGAGGCCCTTGCCGTAGGTGGCCTGGACCCAGCCGTCGGTGCCCTCCCACCGCGTGTAGGGGTAGCTGCACTCGTAGACCATGTCGACGCCGTCGGCGAACTTGTAGCGGACCTCGAAGCGCAGCAGCACGTTCCAGAGGCCGTCGGTCGGGAACTGGCCCGTGGCCTCGACCTCGACGGGCCCGGTGCGGTCGGTGCCGTGTCCCCACTGGGCGATGTCGTTGAGGTGGGTTCCCCAGTTGCAGATCATGCCGTCGCAGTAGTCGCGGACGCGCATCCAGCCCGGTCGGGCGTAGCTGTGGGGGGTGTGGACGCGGTTGCGTGTGTAGGGTGCGACGGGAGCGGGTCCGAGCCAGAGGTCGTAGTCGAGCTCCTTGGGGACGGGCATGACGGGCTGTGGCTTGCAGGCGACGTCGCCGCGCGGCACGCCGGTGCGGATGGTCTTGAGGGTGCCGATCCGTCCGTTGAGCACGAGCTCGCAGGCCCTGCGCATGTAGGCGTGTGAGCGGAACTCGCTGTCGGTGCGGGAGACTCGGGCGTAGCGGCGGACCTCGTCGCAGAGGGCCCTGCCCTCGGCGATGCTGAGGGTGAGCGGCTTCTCGACGCTGATGTCCTTGCCGGCGCGGACGGCGGCGATGGCCATGGGGACGTGCCAGTGGTCGGGGGTGGAGATCATGACGGCGTCGATGTCGTCGCTGGCCAACACGTCCCGGAAGTCGCGGCAGGCCGCGCAGCCCTTGTACGAGCCCGAGGCCTTGCGCGCGGCGTAGTGCTTCTCGACGTCCTGTCGCGCGTTGGCCATGCGCCAGGCGTCTGCGTCGCACACGGCGAGGACCACGGTGTCGGGCGAGTGGAGGAAGGGCTTGAGGTTGGCGTAGCGCGCCTGGCGGCCCATGCCGATCATCCCGATGCCGATCCGCTCGCTCGGGGCACCCGCCCCGAAGACCGAGGCGGGCACGACGGCGGGCGCCGCGAGCGCGCCCATCGTGCCCAGGAACCGCCGCCTGCTCATCTGAGGCGCGTGCTGCATCTCGGGTCTCCGTGCGTCGCTCCCTCCCCCGAAGCCTACCCGACGGCCTCGGGCTCGTCAAGTGCGCGGACGGCCTACCGGCGGACGATGCGGATGGCCTTCACGCCGCTGCGGAAGCCCGAGAGCCTGGCGAGCGACGTCCCGTCGCCGAGCGGGTCCTTGACCAGGTAGTCGTCGCCGCTCTTCGCCACGACGAGCACCCAGTGCTGGGCGACGCCCCCGAGGTAGACCTTGGCGATGACGGGGCAGCCGGCGTCGAGGGCGGCGTCGATATGGCGCTCGCTCGGCTGGTCGATGACCTGGACGCGCAGGGCGCC
>CBFDBL010000838.1:0-1721 GCA_965603035.1 uncultured bacterium | reverse complement strand
CGATGGATGCGCTATACTGCCGCCGCGGCCCTGGTGGTGGTGGCCTCGTCGCTGCGGAAGGTGATCTGGTAGGCGGGCTTGTCGTCGAGCTTGACGACTCGCTCGACGCCTTTGGCGGCCTCGATGGCCTGGGCGGTCGGCGGGTCGTCGTCGGCGAGGGTGAGGACGTAGGTGGTGGTGTGGCCCTCCTGGGCGAGCAGGGCGTCCATGGTGCCGGAGTAGCGGATGGCGCCGCGGTCGATGATGGTGACGCTGTCGCAGAGGGTGGCGAGCTCGGCGAGGATGTGCGAGCTGATGAAGATGGTCTTGCCCATGCGGCGGAGCTCCTTGAGGATCTCCATGAGCTCGATGCGAGCGCGGGGGTCGAGGCCCGCGGCGGGCTCGTCGAGGAGCAGCAGCTCGGGGTCGTGGACGAGGCAGCGGGCCAGGCTGACCCGCTGCTGCATGCCCTGGGACAGGCTGCGGATGAGGTCGTCGCCGCGGGCGGCCATGTCGGTGAGCTCGAGCACGTCGCGGACGACCTGGTCGCGCTGCTTCGGGCTCTGGCCGTAGGCGGCGGCGAAGAAGTCGAGGTACTCGAACACGGTCATCTGGCGATACATGCTGGGGGTGTCGGGCATGAAGCCGATGCGGGCGCGCACCGCGCGGCGCTCGCGAACGAGGTCCCGGCCGAACACCCGGACCGTGTCGGGGCGGGTCCGCAGCAGCGTCGCGAGCACCTTCAGGCACGTGGTCTTCCCCGCGCCGTTCGGGCCCACGAAGCCGTGGATCGACTCCGGGTAGACGCGGAAGCTCACGCCGTTGAGCGCGATGCGGCCGCCGTAGGCGTAGTAGAGCCGCGCGACGTCGAGCGCGGGCTCGGGCAGGAGCGGGTCAGCCATCGGGTGTCTCCGGCTTGAGAAGGCGGACGTGGTAGACGACGAAGCCCCTGTGTCGGCCGAGGCGCTTGCCCAGCGCGCCGAAGGTCGCGGGGCTCCTGGCGACGATGAAGAGCTCGACCTGGCCGCGGCTCGCGGCGGGCGCGGCGATCTGGCGGTAGCAGTCCCTGGTGCCGCCGGCCGCGTGTGCGAGCAGCGGGCAGACGAGCGCGCCGAAGCCGGTGCGGTCGCGGAACTGCCTGGGGTTGTCCCACGGGTCGGGCGGCTTGCGCCAGGGGTCGCGGCGCTCGAGCTCGCGGCGGCGCAGGTACTGGGCGGCCGCGGCGCCCATCGGCCGCGCGCGGAGCACCCCGTCGGCGAGCTCGACGGGGTAGTAGGCGCCGCGGTAGAGGGCGACCATGAGCGGGGCGTCGGTCGGGAAGCCGTCGTCGGGCTCGACGACGAGGCGGCGGAGCCTGGCGTCGGCGTGCCACTCCTTGACCGTGAGGCGGATGTGGTGGCCCTCGAGCTTGCCTCGGAGGAGGAAGGCTCGCGACGAGAAGAGCGGGATGTCGGCCACGAGCGAGCCGCCCTTGCCGTTGCGGATCAGGCCCTTGACGGGCTCCTCGGTCTGGCAGGTCGCGTAGAGGCCGTGCGGGGCGTCGTGGGCGATGGCGGAGAGGGCGCCGGTCGTGACGAAGACGTTGTGCCACTGGGCGACGTCGTAGTGGTTAAAAAAAGAGGGGAGTATGAAGGACAGAAAGTTGGGAGGAATGATCCTTGTCCTTGCGGCTCTGGTAAAAAATTTAAAAAATGTCATGGAGGGTAGTATTAAATCTATGCAAAATAATATAAAAATAAGAA
>CBFDBL010000837.1:0-1770 GCA_965603035.1 uncultured bacterium | reverse complement strand
GACGTCTATCCCTTCCGAGTCGTCAACGTGGGCCTGCGCAACCGCTGGCAGACCCACCGCAAGGGCCGCGTGGTCGACCTCCTGGACATCGAGGCCGACGTCGACTTCTTCTTCGGCGACCAGACCGTCAACAACGACGACAGCTACTCCGACCTCCGCCTCGACCTCCGCTTCCGCCCCGTCGACGGCATCACGTTCTTCCTCGACTTCGACTACAACGTCGGCGGCAACGACTACCTGCGTCGGCGCGACGACGACGGCACGCGCTACCTTGGCGACGACACCGTCTCCGCCCTCAACGCCGGCCTCTACATCCACACCAGCGAGCGCTGGCAGCTCATGCTCGCGCGGCGCTACGAGGCCGACGAGGCCGACCAGATCGGCTTCCGCTTCATCTACCGCCCCGACGAGAAGTGGCGCGTCACCCTCCAGTACGCCTACGACGCCGAGAAGTCGGACCCCGTGGACACCGCCGTGATCCTCACGCGCGACATGCACGACTGGATCGCCGAGTTCGTCTTCGAGGACAACCGCGACGCCGACGAGAGCATGGTCGGCTTCCGGCTCCAGCCGAAGCTGCGGCGCCAGCTCATCGGCGGGCTCTACTACACGCGGGACCTCGGCGCCGACGTCGATCGCCAGCACGAAGAGTCCTACCAGCACTACGACTACTGAGCGGCCGCGTCCGGCCTGTCGCGTGCCCCGAGGAGGCGCCGTGGCGGAGCAGCCCGGCCTCTTCGATCGCCTGTGGCTCGAGTACCGCCGGACGGGCGACGAGCGCGTCAAGGCCCGGCTCGTGGACGCGTTCCGGCCCGTCCTCCTGTCCCTCGTGACCAAGGTCCGCGCCCAGATGGGCAGCCGGCCCAACCCTCAGGACCTCGTGAACGCCGGGGTGGTGGGCCTGCTCGAGGCCATCGGCCGCTTCGACCCCGCGCACGGCGTCTACTTCGAGACCTACTGCCTGTGGCGCGTCGTCGGCGCCATGCACGACGACCAGCGCAGGTTCGACTGGGCGCCCGGCTCGCTGCGGCTCAAGGCCCAGCGCCTGCGCGCCGCCGAGGACGAGCTCACCGCGGCGCTCGCACGCCCGCCCAGCGACGACGAGGTCTGCGAGGCCCTCGGCACCACCCACCGCCAGCTCGCCGAGATCCGCCACCACGCCGACCGCCCAGCCTCGCTCGTCCCCGAAGCCACCTCAGGCCCCCCCGCCATCGCCGACCCCGCACTGCTCGACGAGAGCCGCGACCCCGAGCGCCTCGCCGCCGCACGCGAGGCGCGCGAGCTGCTCCTGCGAGCCCTCGAGCAGCTCCCCGACAAGCAGCGCTTCGTCATGCTCCTCTACTACTTCGAGCGCCTCAAGATGGCCGACATCGGCCGCGTGCTCGGCCTCAGCGAGGCCCGCATCTCCCAGCTCCACAAGCAGGCCATCGAGACACTCCTCCGCAGGCTCGGGCGACGCCGCGACGACTTCCTCGACGCTCTCGGCATCTGACCCCGGCCGCCTGCCGCACCGCGTCGCAAGCGGGACGCTTACGCTACGGCCTCGCCCCTCCTCGTCCCGATGCCGCAGCCCACCCCCTCCTCGTCCCGATGCTCCAGCGTCGGGACGTCCGCCGCCGCCGCTCCAGCGGCACGAACCTGTGGCGGCCCGCCGCCCGCCTGCCGCACCGCGTCGCAAGCGGGACGCTTACGCTACGGCCTCGGCGGGCGGTGCAGGGTCTAGCCCGCATTTCTCACCAGCTTTCGCCGCCAGCGGCCGCCTTTCGCCCC
>CBFDBL010000836.1:0-1908 GCA_965603035.1 uncultured bacterium | reverse complement strand
GTTCGCGCCAGACACTTCGAGTAGAACTCGAGGAGCTTCCCGACCGAGACGGGCAGGGAGAACTGCTCGCGGACCCGCTGGTAGGCGGCCTCGACGATGCGCTCGGCCAGCTCGCGGTCCTCGAGCAGGCGGACCACCTTCTCGGCGATGGCGAGCGGGTCCTGCTTGGGGGCGAGGAAGCCGGTCTCGCCGTCCTCGACGACGTCGTAGACGGCGCCGACGCCGGTGGCGACGACGGGCTTGCGGCAGGCCATGGCCTCGACGACGTTGAGGCTGAGGCCCTCCTGGAGCGCGGGGAGGACGCAGATGTCGAGCACGGAGATCATGCGCCGGTAGTCGGCGAAGTGGTGGACGAGGGTGACCGAGCGCTCGATGTCGAGCTTGCGGACGAGCTTGCGCAGCCGCGGCCGCTCGGGGCCTTGCCCGGCGACCAGGAAGAGCACGTCGTGCCCTGCGTCGATGACCTGGCGGGCAGCGCGCAGGAAGGTGTCGCAGCCGCGATCGCGGGTCAGCGGGCCCACGGTGCCGACGACGGGGTCGTGCTCGCGGCAACTGGTGTCGCAGTAGCGCTCGTAGTCCTCGAGGGCGATGCCGACGGGGACGACGCCGATGGCCCACTTCGGGATGCGCGCCTGGTTCACGAGCGCCTCGCGCAGCTCCTGGCTCACGGCCACCACCGAGCCGCGCGACCAGTCGCCCGGCACCCGGATCTGCCGCGCCGACGGCGCGAACGCCATCACCGTGAGCACGTAGGGCACCCCCAGGCGGCGCGACAGCCTCGGCCCCCACCCGGCCAGCGACTGGCCGAACACGTGCACCAGGTCCGGCTCCAGCTCGCGCAGGTGAGCCAGCACCCGCCGCGGCACCCACGGCGGCGTCCCGCCCGTGGCGAGCTGCCGCAGGACCAGGGGGCTGATGCCGATGCGCTCCAGCTCGCCCACCAGGGCGCCGCCCCCACACAGCAGCCCCACCTCCTTGCCGCGCCGGCGGAGCTCGCGAGCCAGCCGCACGATGCTGTGGCCCGTGCTGTCGTCGCCCAGCACGCCAGCGACAAACGCCACCCGCGCCACGCGACGTCCGTCGCCGTCGCGCGCCCCTCGCGCCGCTGGCATCTGGGCAGTGGACACGATCACTCGTCCTCGAGGCTCTTCTCGCCGAACACCTGCGCGCGGTAGGTGTAGACCGCCGTCGCGGGATCCCGCCAGATCGACGTCGGCAGCCCCGCCTTGCGGCAGCACGCCGAGAGCATCTCCTCCTTCGTCGTGAAGTGCTCGGCGACCTGGGGCAGGAACGTGGCGGAGCGGTAGCCGCGGCGCACGATGATCCCGTGCTTGCCGAGCTCCCAGCCCAGCGGATCGCCGATCTTCTTCTCGGGGAGCAGGATGGAGATCTCGATGTCGATGCCCTTGACCTCGCTGGCCTGCACCGGCGTGAAGCGGCGGTCCTTGAGCGCCGACAGGCGGGTCTGTGCGGCGATGGTGCGGTAGAGCGGCGTATCGGGCCGGAAGTTGCCGATGCAGCCGCGCAGCTTGCCGTCCTTGTGCAGGGTGACGAAGACGCCGAACTTGCCCTGAACCTCCTTGTCCCCAAGCTCGAGCTTCGGCACGGGCTTGCCCTGGGTCACCTCGACGAGGGTCTTGCGGGCGACGGCCAGGAGCTTCCGCTGCCCGTCCTTGCTGACGCCGAGGTCGGTGGATGCGTCCTCAGTCCTCTCGGGCTCGGCGGCCGCGGGCTCAGCCGCGGCGGCCGGAACGTCGACACCGGCCTTGCCCCAGCCCTCGGGCGCGGTGAAGACGACGGCGGCGTAGCTCACCGAATGGCGGTAGTCGGCGGTGGCGTCGCCCGAGGTATAGTAGTTGAGCAGCTTGCCCGTGGCCTTCTCGGGCAGCATGGCGAGCAGGACGGCGA
>CBFDBL010000835.1:0-1908 GCA_965603035.1 uncultured bacterium | reverse complement strand
GCACCCCGTGTACCCGACAGCCCGCATGCCCTTCGCAGAAGGCGACGGGAGCCACCGGCGAGCGGAGCCGCGGCCCGGACGGGCACGGGAGGGAGTGACAGCCCCCCTGTCACCAGCCTCGGCGGGGCACAGCGGGACCGTCGCCTCGCCAAACGGCTACGCCGCCAGTGAGCCTGCGGGCTCCGGGATTCGCAGCCCAGACTGGCCGCTTCCGACAGCCCGCGCGCCTGGCCGGCAAGGCCTGGCGCCACCCGCGCCTTGCATTGCTCATGCAGAGATCAGTAACTGGAACGCTTGCGTTCCGCGGCCTGTATGGTCCAATGGGAGTGTCGGGTCCCCGTATCGGGCCACAGAGGAGAGCACAGGATGCGGCAGACGAGCGTGGCGGTGGCGTTGGCGGCGGTCGCGGCGGTGCTTGCTGGCTGCGGCGGCGATTCGCCGAAGGCCGCCTATCGCCAGATGTGGAAGGCGGCCGAGCGGGGCGACCGCGAGGCCTGCCTGAGCCATTTCACCAGGGCCTCGCAGGCGACGATGCTCGAGCTCGAGCAGATGGCGCAGGAGCTGACGGGCGCGCAGGGCAAGGCCACCAAGCCGATCGAGGGCCTGATGGCCGAGGCGAAGACGGCGGTGCTCGAGATCGGCGAGCAGAAGATCAGCGGCGGCCGCGCCACCCTGGTCGTGACCATCAACGGCAAGCCGCGGCCGACCAAGCTCGTCCGCGAGGACGGTCGCTGGAAGATCGACAACAGCGAGGACCTCGCGAAGCTCAAGCGCATCGGCGAGACCCTCAAGGGGCTCAAGGGCCTCAAGGACGCCTTCGACAAGCGCAAGAAGGGTCGGTAGCCCCGCGTCCGCTCACGCCGCCGCGGCACTCCTGGCAGGAGACCACCGGTGAGGCGCCCTCTCCCCGCCCTCGTCCTTCTCTGCGCGGCGTCGCAGGCCCTCGCGGGCACGGCCATCGTCGCACACAAAGGTCCCTTCCCCTCCGTCGAGGCCGCGGCACGCGCCGAGGCAAAGGTCAACTGGCTCGATGCCGACGAGGCCGACGACAGGGCCTGCACCGAGTGCTTCGCCGCGCTCGAGCTCCAGCGCTGCCTGCGCAGGATGACCGGCCGCGCCGGCGATTTCCCCATCGCGGGGGACGCGAAGGGCGTCGCGGGCGACCTCATCCGCGTCAGGACGACGGCCATCGAGAGCCGGGCCAAGCTTGGCCCGGAGAGCTACACGATCGTCAGCGCGGCCGGCCCCGAGCGCCGCGTGACGACCATCGAGGGCGGCGGCCGGGTCGGCACGCTCTACGCCGCGTACGACCTGCTCTACCGGCTCGGCTGTCGGTGGCTCGCGCCAGGGGAGATGCACGAGGAGATCCCCAGCATCAAGCTCGACCGCTTGCCCGATCTCCACGTGACGGAGCGGCCCGACTTCCGCACCCGCGGCTTCCACGCCTGGCAGGACAGGGCCGACGAGGACTTCCTGCTGTGGATGGCGCGCAACCGGCTCAACTACTGGTGCGTCGAGCAGAGCAACCATCCGCTCTTGAGAAAACTCGGCATCGGGATGTCCTGCGGCGGACACACCGCCCAGGGCCTCTTCCTCAATCCCGCGCACGCCTATCCCTACGACCACCCGACGTTCAAGGGCGACGAGAAGAAGCCGAAGGACCCCTACCCCCTCAGCGACCAGTGCCAGGGCGATGCCAACAAGAACGGCAAGCTCAGCTACTTCGAGGCCCACCCCGAGTGGTACGCCCTGGTCAAGGGCAAGCGCACCCCAGGCTTCAAGAGCGAGTTCGGCACCAACTACTGCACCTCCAATCCCCACGCGACGACCGAGTTCATGAAGAACTACGTCCAGGCCCTGGTGGACGGGCCGTACCAGGACGCCGACGTCGTGCGCTTCTGGACCCTC
>CBFDBL010000834.1:0-1958 GCA_965603035.1 uncultured bacterium | reverse complement strand
CTCGAGTGCGGCGGCGCGCCGCTCGACGTCCTGCACGAGCCTGCCGCTGAGCGAGGCGCAGAGGATGAGGTCGGGGCAGGCCTCGCGCACGGCGCGGACCAGCTCGATGTAGGGCTGGGCGCCGCTGACCGGGGCGCCGGCGGCGTCGCGCGCGTGGAGGTGGACGATGGCCGCGCCCGCGTCGCGCACCTGTCGCGCGCAGGCCGCGATCTCCGCGACGCAGATCGGGACGTGGGGCGTGTCGGCCTTCGTGGGCACCATGCCGGTGATGGCGGCGTTGATGATGAGCTTGCCGAGCGGGCTCACACCAGCTCCTCGTCGGGCACGGTGCCGACCACGCGGGCCGGGTTGCCCAGGACGATGGCGCGGGCGGGCACGTCGCGGGTGACGACCGAGCCGGCGCCGACGAGCGCGTTCTCGCCGACCGTGACGCCGGGCAGCAGCAGGCTGCCGCCGCCGACCCGCGCGGCGCGGAGGATGCGCGGGGCCTGGCGCACGAACTCCAGCGCCGGGCGCCGGTAGCACATGCGCTTGTCGTTCATCGTCGTGACCCGCGGGCCGCAGAACACGTCGTCCTCGATCACCACCCCGCGCGTGATGTAGCAGAAGCTCTGGAGCGACACCCGGTCGCCGATGGCCACCTCGCCCTCGATATCCACGTTCGAGCCGATGGTGCAGCCGCTGCCGATCCGCGTGTCGCTGCGGATCAGGACGAAGTTGCCCAGGCGCGTGCCATCGCCGATCGCGACGCGAGGGAAGAGGACGCAGAACTCGCCTTGGGTGAACGCCACAGGCAGCATCTCCCCGGTCGCGGGAGGGAGCGGCGGCTCGCCGCGCGTTGACGCCGCGCCCGCGCGCCCTATAATACCCCAGGTGGCCCGAGCCCTGGGGTCGCTAGGGTACTCGGATCGCCCCGTCGGATCAAGCGCTGGTTCTGCCGTAGGCGGTCCCCATGGCGCGCGTCCTGCTGTCGGCTCCCGCCAACAAGCCGTGGTGCACAGGCCCGCACCTCGAGGCCGCGCTCCGGGAGTTGGGCTGCGAGGTGCGCCTCGTCGATTTCCGCAGCGCGCGGCGGCCCGACGACGAGCTCGTGGGTGCCGCTGCCGCGCTCGAGCCCGCGCTGCACGTGATGTGGAAGGGCGAGGTCTACAGCCCCGCGACGCTCCGCACGCTCGCCGCCCGAGGCATCTACCAGGTAGTCTGGCAGCCCGACGCGCTCGTGCCGCCGTGGCTGCCGCCGCTGGCCGAGGTGGCCGACCTGTGTTGCGTGCAGAGCCGCGGCATGCTGCCCGCGCTCCGCGCCGCCGGCATCGCGGACCCGCAGTGGCTGATGGAGGGGGTGACGCCGTCGTGCTTCGCGTGCGGCGAGCTCAGTGCGGCGGATCGCAGGCGGTTCGGCTGCGAGGTGGTGCTGATCGGGACGGTGAGCCACAAGCCGGGCTACCGCCGGCGCGCGGCGGCGCTCAACCGCCTGGCGCGCGAGGGGGTCCGCGTGCGCTGGTGGGGGCGGCGGCTGCCGCTGCGGCTCGGCGCGCTGCGCGAGTGGCTCGCGCCCGTCGGGCGGGCCTGGGGCGGCGGCAAGGTGTGGGGCGGCTCGTATGCCAAGGCCTGCCGGTGCGCGCGGGTCTTCCTCGCCGTCCCCTTCGCGCCCGACATCCCGGGCGGCTTGAGCACCCGCGCCTTCATGGCCACGGCGCTCGGCACCCTCTACCTGTCGCTCTACCGCGCGGGGATGGAGGAGTTCTTCGAGCTGGGCGAGGAGGTGGCCGTGTTCCACGACGACGACGAGATGGTCGCGCAGGTGCGCCACTACCTCGCCCACGACGCCGAGCGCGAGGCCGTCGCCGCCGCGGGCCAGCGCCGCACCCTCGCCTGCTACACCAACCACCACGCCTTCCGCCGCCTCTTCCGCATGGTCGCCGAGCGCGGCGGCCCCGACCTCACCCGCGGAGACCCCC
>CBFDBL010000833.1:0-1975 GCA_965603035.1 uncultured bacterium | reverse complement strand
GCGGAGCGGAGGGACGAGCGCGCAGAGGGGCAGCGGAGGGACGAGCGCGCAGAGGGGCAGCGGAGGGACGAGCCAGAGGACCGGAGGAAGGCCAGCCCGAAGGGCGACAGCATGTAGCCCAGGGCGTCAGCCCTGGGAACGGCGGGCAGAAACGGGCCAGCCCCGTCAGGGGCGGAAGAAGGTGGCCTGGGGGTCATCTCACTCCTCCGGCTTGAGGATGGCGCACTCGAAGACGCCGCCCGCGGTGCTCCCCTTGTGCGGGACGAACCTGACCGTGACCTTGCGCTTGCCCTTCGTCACGGCCGGGGGCACGGGGTAGGCGACGTCGAAGAAGGCACCGGGCTGGTTGCGGTTGAGCGCCTGGGTCGCGAGCTTCGTGCCGTCGATCAGGATGTCGAAGGTGCGCGGCGGCACGTCGCTGCCCCAGTAGGTGCACAGCAGCGCCATCGTCTGGTCGGGCAGGGTCTTGAGGTCCCAGCTCCACCAGCCGGGGTGCCCGGCGTGGCGCCAGCCGCGGCCGATGGCCTCGCCCGCCTGGGTGCCCTTGCCCTGGAGGTTGTGCGCCTTCTCGGACTGCGGGTCGTTGGGCACGACGCGGTCGAGGACGCGGGCGAGGCGCCTGCGCCGCGCCTCGGCCTCGGCCTGGAGCCTCTTGTGCCCCGGGCTGCCGGGCTTCACGACGCGGAAGTAGACCCCGTAGTGCTCGTCGAGCACCTGGTAGAAGGGCTTGAAGGTGACGTCGGTCGGCTGGCCGACGGTGCGGAACGTCAGAGGCTGGCCCTCGACGGGCTTGAGCCAGTCGTCGAGCCTCTCTGGGTCCGCGAGGAAGTGGCGGCTCTCGCGGGTCATCCCCAGCAGGACGAGCGGCCCGTACATCACGGCCATCAGGTCGGCATCGTCGGGCATCGGCTCCGCACGCAGCGACATGGGCAGCTCGACCTCGATCTTCTCGCCGCGGCCCCACTTCGTGTGGATCGTGTAGGTGCGGCCCGGCGTCGGCGGCGGCTTGACGACCGTGCCGTTGACCTTCACCACGGCGTCGGACGTCGTCCAGGCTGGGATGCGGATGTGCAGCTTCAGCGGCGTGCCGCGCTCGGCATCGAGCGTCAGCGTCGTCGTCGCCTCCTCGGGGAAGCGGGTGTGCTGCTCGACGGTGACGCCCTTGTCCTTCCACTCGACCCGCGAGGGGATGAAGAGGTTGACGGTGAGCCCGTCGCCGTCGTGGAAGTAGATGCTGTCGCCGAGCTTCGCGAAGGACTCGATGCCGGTGCCTGTGCAGCACCAGAAGCTGTCGTAGGGCTTGGAGAAGCCGCGGCCGCCCGTGCGCTTCGAGTAGCCGGTGCCGAGCGGGACGAAGTAGAGGAGCATGCCCGTCTCGGGGTCCTGGGTGCCGAGGATGCCGTTCCAGAAGGCCCGCTCGTAGAAATCGGCGTAGCGGGGCTCGGCGGCCCATCGGAAGAGGTAGCGCGTGACCTTGAGCATGTTGTAGGTGGTGCAGCACTCCTGGTTGGCCGCGCCGAGAGAGTCGGCGAGTCGGCTGGGAGCGGGCCAGTGCTCGCGGAGGTTGCTGCCGCCGGTAACGTAGCTGCGGGTGTGCACGACGCGGTCCCAGAAGCAGCGGGTGATGGTGCGATAGCGCTCGTCGCCGGTGAGCTCGTAGCGTCGGGCGGCGCCGCAGATCTTGGGGACCTGGGTGTTGGCGTGCAGGCCGGTGAGGTTGTCGTGCTCGAGGGCCAGCGGGCCGAGGAACTCGGCCTGGTCGAAGACGTGGGCCAGCTCCAGGTGTGCCGGGTCGTCGGTCACGCCGTAGAGGTCGTGGAGCACCTCGGACATCCCGCCGAACTCGACCCGCAGCACGCGATCCATCTGCGCGACCGACAGCCTGGCGATGCGCTTGCGGTAGTAGGGCACCATGCGCTTGACGACGTCGAGCGCCTGGGCGTTCCCGCAGCGCGTGTGCATGTCGAGCAGGCCG
>CBFDBL010000832.1:0-1976 GCA_965603035.1 uncultured bacterium | reverse complement strand
ACACATCGCCTCCGCGCGAGTGCGCGCTCACTCGCAGGCCGCCGCCATTATAGGGGGCTGGCGCGGCGGCGCAAGCGGCTAGTGGCAGAGCGCGGCCGCGCAGGGTCGCGGCCCGTCTCGGCGATGCGGGCGCTGAGCGCCAGCAGGCTCGCAGCGTCGGTCAGCTCGGCGTCCCACAGCTCGCGGAGCGCCTGGCGGACGGCGCCGGCCCAGGCGGTGTTGCGCCCGCGGTGGAAGGCCTGGACGTAGGCCGCGGCACGCTCGGCCTCGGGCAGCGCCATCGCCTCGTCGAGCCACGGGTAGCCGACGCCCTCGAGCTCGCGGCGATACCAGAAGTAGTGGCCGAAGTCCCAGAAGCTCTGCGCCGCGAGGCTCCGCGAGCCCTCCAGGTGGTTGTGGGTGTCCCACACGGGCAGGGCGAGGACGTCGTCGAGCAGGTCGTCGGGGCTCATCGCTTCCCCTTGCTCCCGAGCGCGCGGAGGACGGCGTCGGCGAGCAGGCTGCCCAGCGCATCGGCCCCGTCGCCGCCGAAGTGCACGTTCTTGCCCTTCCACCACTCGGTGTAGAGGCCGTCCCGATTGTCCTTGACGAGCTGCCACTGGTCGCAGACGGCGATCGCCGGGTGCCTGGCCATCACCTCGGCGGCCCAGGGGTTGAGGTACTTGCGCATCACCCCGGCGGTGCGGCGCGGCGCCTTGCCCTCGGGCGTCAGGTCGCCCGCGGGCGGGAAGCCCTCGGGCACGGGGCAGGTCGTGACCCAGATGAGCTTCGCGCCCGTCTTCTCCAGGTGGGCGACCACGAACTCCAGGTTCGACTGGTAATGCGCCTGCGTGTTGTCGGCGTCCCAGTGGCCGAAGTTGAAGGACACGGCGTCCCAGTGTCGGCCGCGGACCTCGTGGGCGCCGAGCCACTCGACGATGTTGCCCGCGCCCTTGCCCGAGGGTCCGCAGTTGGTCGGCGGGTGGTGGACGTTGGCCTTGCCCTGGAGGCCCGCGCGGAGCGCCTTGGCGTAGTTGTACGAGATGCTGTCGCCGATGGGCAGGAGGTGGATCTCGTCGGCGACCAGCGCGCCGCCCGCCTCCTTGCCGATGACCGTCGCGCGGTTCACGAAGGGCGTGCAGTCCTGGGGCTCGAACACGTCGTAGAGCAGCACGTGGGTCTGGCCGCCCTTCTTCATCGAGACCTCGAACGCCGTGTCGCCGACGGTCAGTGTCGGCGGCTTGCCCCTGCCGCCGCCGAAGGTCCACTTGCCGGCGAAGAAGGGCTCCGCCTCGGTCGCCAGGTGGTCGGCGAGCGGGGTCGCGTGGATGCTCACGCCGCGCGCGACCAGCCACTTCTCGGCGAGCGCCTCGGCCAGCGCAGCCTTCACGCGCCGCGGCTGGACCGACTTGCGCGCGAACGCCGGCCCCCTGGGCAGCGGGATCGCGACCGTCTGCCCCTCCCACTGGATCTGGTACTGGAGCGCGCCGTCGCGGATGTTGCCGAGCTGGCGGAAGTTCACGCTCAGCACCACCTTCGTCCGCGGCGTCCAGCGCACCCGCGTCTCGCCGTCCAGGCTCCTCAGCGCGAGCGCCTCGCCCTCGGCCGGCACGATCAGGCCCGACGTCTCGACGCGCCCGTCCTCAAGCTCCTTGCGTCTCGTCCGCTTGCCCTGTTCCGGCGTCGCCGCGGCTGCCAGGCCCGCGGCCAGCACGAGCGCCGTCGCGGTGATGCCCCGTCGAGTCCGCCTCACGTCGCCTCTCCTCCGAGAGCCGGCATCCCGCACCCCCGACCGACTAGCGTATGTTACTGAGGGGAGACTGCCGCCTCAACTCGCCCGGCGAGAGAGGCGGGCGCCTGGCTCGCCGGCTCAGCGGACGGGGCGGACGGTCATGGTGATGGTGCGCGGCTGGCCGCCGGTGAGCACGGTGCAGAGGCCCTTGCGATGGGCGCACTCGCCGATGTGGGTCCGCTTGCCGCCCTGGAGGATGAAGAGG
>CBFDBL010000831.1:0-2005 GCA_965603035.1 uncultured bacterium | reverse complement strand
GTGACCACTTCGCGGCCTACTGCTCGCCGGTCAGCCGCGGCGGCCTCGATGGCTCGCACCAGTGCGCGCAGGCCCGCGCGGCGCTCGAGGATCTGCGCCAGCCGCCTGGTGTCGGCGGGGTTGAAGAACGGCTCGAGGAAGGGCCTCAGGAACACGAGCGCCTGGCTGCCGATGTAGTTGAGCGGCCGCACGGACTCGAGGAAGAGGATGGCCGGCCCGGCCATCTGGCGGGCCACCACCTTGGCGGCAAGGCGCGCCAGCAGCGCGCGGTCCGCGTCGGTCAGGCGCCCGAAGGGGCCATCGACCGCGAAGGCGTGGCGCAGCCCCGCGAGCAGCTTAGCCATGCGCGGCGACCTGGCTCTCGACAAAGCTCACCACCTCGTCCGCATTGCCCGAGAACCGCAGGAACAGGCCCCGGAACGGATCCAGCCGCGACGGGGCGTCGAACGGCGACAGGTGCACTCCATCCTTGCGAACGTCCACGCGCCTGACATCGCGCCAGGCCAGCCGACGGGTCCGGCCCAGGAACCGAAGGGCCGCGCCGTCGCCGTCGAGCTCGTACCACGCCGGCAGGAAGTAGCTCGACAGCGAGACGGCCAGGAACACGGCCGCCAGGAGAGCGTACCCCAAGCCGCCGAACCCCACGTGGACCGATGCAATCACAGCGAGCATCACGGCGATCAGCAGCACCGAGCGGCGGAAGCCCTCCACCAGCGGATGGGAGCGCCAGCGCAGCGCCCTCTTGTCGACGACCGCGTCCGACGGCGTGGAACTGGCCATTTCGCGGCGATTATAGCAGCGCCCCGGCGCGGCGTCAAACCTGCCCGCGCGCTTGCGCGGCCATGGGGCATCTGCTATAGTGCCTCCACCCAACGGTCGGGCCATCGAGAGCACATGGAGGCAAGGGATGCCTGTCCGCAAAGTCGCCGTCGTCATTGGCAGCGAGAGCGATCTGGAGACGATGCAGGTCACCATCGACATGCTCGAGCAGTTCAGCGTCCCCTACGAGGTGCAGGTGCTCTCGGCGCACCGGGCGCCCGACGCGCTGCACCGGTTCGTCGAGGCGGCGGAGGGCCAGGGGATCGCGGTGTTCGTCGCGGCGGCGGGCAAGGCGGCGCACCTGGCGGGCGTCGTCGCGGCCAAGACGGCGCTGCCGGTCATCGGCGTGCCCATGGAGACGAAGCTGGCAGGCGGGCTCGACTCGCTGCTGTCGATGGTCCAGATGCCGCGGGGGGTGCCCGTGGCGACGATGGGCACGGGCGCGAGCGGGGCGGTGAATGCCGCGATCATGGCCATCCAGATCCTGAGCCTGTCCGACGAGCGGCTGCGGAACCGGCTCCGCCTGTTCAAGAGCGAGATGGCCGAGAAGGTCGTCAAGACGTCCGAGGACGTGCGGCGGAGGCTGCGGCTCTCGTGATCGCCGTCATCCAGCGGGTCTCGCGCGCCTCGGTGACCGTCGAGGGGCGGACGGCTGGAGCCATCGGCCAGGGCCTCCTCATCCTCCTCGGCGTCGCCAAGGGCGACAGCGACGGCGAGGCCGACTGGCTGGCGGGCAAGATCGGCGGCCTGCGCATCTTCAACGACGAGCACGGGAAGATGAACCGCTCGTGTGCCGACGCCGGCGGCGCGATGCTGGTCGTCTCGCAGTTCACCCTCTGCGGCGACTGCCGCAAGGGCCGTCGCCCCGGCTTCGACCGCGCCGCCGACCCCGCCGAGGCGACCCGGCTCTACGACTACTTCTGCCGCCGCCTCCGCCAGCAGGGCTATCGCGTCGAGACCGGCGTCTTCGGCGCCATGATGGACGTCGAGCTCGTCAACGACGGGCCGGTGACATTTGTGTTGGACACAGAACAGCTCGTGAGTGGATGAGTGGATGGTTGGATGGCTGGATGGTTGGGCAGCGGGTGCTGGATACTGGATACTGGATGAAGAAGAGCGCGGCCGTTAGCGTGTCCTCCAGCATCTGGTATGCGGCATCCAGCATCTGACATCCATCCACCCACCC
>CBFDBL010000830.1:0-2022 GCA_965603035.1 uncultured bacterium | reverse complement strand
GCACGACTCGGCAAATTCGATTTCCCTTCGACAGTTTCAAGACACTACACTAGAACTATGAACACTGCGGGCGATGCGACGAGCGGGGGCGGGACCGGCCGGGGCTTCGCGTCTTGACAGCGCCCTCCCCCATACCTAGACTCGATGGCGGCTCGATCGATGCCCGCTCCGCATTCCGCAAAGGTGCTCGGCGATGACGATCCGCGAGTTCCAGCAGCTCATGCACGATCTGTACTACGCACACGACAGCGAGCGAGGGATGGGCGGGACCTTCATGTGGTTCATGGAGGAGGTGGGCGAGCTGTCCACGGCGCTCCGCTCGGGCACGAAGGCCGAGATCGAGAGCGAGTTCGCCGATGCCTTCGCCTGGCTTACCACGCTGGCCAACCTGGCGGAGATCGATGCCGAGGCCGCCGTCGCGAAGAAGTACGGCCCCGGCTGCCCGTGCTGCCACACGGTCCCGTGCTCGTGTCCCCAGAAGCCGTAGGAGGACTGGATGGCTGCATGATTGGATGATTGGGGGAGAAGAGGCGCGGGAACGCCGGCGGCGTGCGGCTCGCCCGCGGGCCTCTCTCTGATCTTCCATCCATCCACCCATCCATTCATCCACCCCGACATGCCCCTGCTTGCCCTCGAGCGCATCGGCCGACGTCCCCCAGGGTCCGGCGCCGCGCCGCGGAGGTGGCTCGGAGCGGCCCGCGAGGCGGGCCTCTTCGTGGCCCTGGTCGGTGTCGTGGCGGTCCTGTGTGCGCGGGCGTACGGGTTCACGACGGCGAGCAACGTGGCGAAGCTGCTGGTGGACGTGTCGCTGGTGGCGATCGCGGGCGCGGGGCTGACGCTGGTCGTGGTGCGCGGGGGGGTGGACGTGTCGGTCGGGTCGATGCTGGCGCTGGCGTCGGCGTGCTCGGTGCTGGCGGTGCGGGGGGGCGCGCCTGTGGTCGCGGGCCTTGCGATCGCGGTGGGCGTCGGGCTGGCCCTCGGGGCGCTGAACGGTGCGGTGAGCGCATTCACCCGCGTGCCGTCCGTCGTGGTGACCCTGGGTGCGCTCGTGCTCTATCGCTGGCTGTTCCTGGCGGTCCTGGGCGGGGGGCCGCTCGACGGGGTGCCTTCGGGCGTGCGCTCGCTGGCGGCTGCCGAGGTGCTCGGCGTGCAGGCCATCGTCTGGGTCGCGATCGCGGTGGTCGCGGCGGCGGCGGCGTTCGTGCGGTGGCACGCGGTGGGCCGGCGGCTCTGCGGCGCGGGCGAGTGCGCTCGCGCGCTGTCGGTGCTCGGCTTCGCGCTCTGCGGGGCGACGGTGGGCCTGGCGGGGTATCTGTGGGCGGGCGAGTACAACGCGGTCGGGACCACTCTGGGCCGGGGCTTCGAGCTCCAGGTCATCGCGGCGGTGCTGCTGGGCGGCGCGAGCCTGCGGGGCGGCACGGGCTCCGTGCTGGGCACGGCCCGGGGCGCGCTGCTGGTGGGCGTGCTCTACAATGGGATGGAGCTGCTCGACGTCCCTGGCGGCTGGCGGGCGGCGGTCTTCGGCACGCTGCTCGCGGTCACCGCCGTCGTCAACGAGCTCGCCCGCCCGCCGCGCGGCGCGGCGGCGCGTCGGTCGCCGAGCTAGTGTCCTGACCGACAAGCCCGTTCCACTTGTCGCGAGGGCCTGAGCCGTGGGCGGCACGCCCAAGCCGCTTTGAGCGTGGCACCCACTGCGCCTCCGTCCCCGCCGACGGGATGCCACGAGCGGACAACCAGCCCGTTGCCCGGCGCGAGCGTGCCGGGGCTGGCTGTGCGGCGGAGCGGCGGCTATTGACCTCTGCATAAGCAATGCAAGGCTCGGGTGGCGCCAGACCTTGCCGGCCAGGCGCGCGCACGCTGTTGCACGCGGCCAGTGTAGACTGCGAATCCCGGCGCCCGCAAGCTCACTGACGGCGCAGCCGTTTCGCGAGGTGAGGGTTTCGTTGCGCCCTGCCGAAGCTGGTGACAGGGGGCTGTCACTTCCTCCTGTGCCCGTCCGGGCCGCGGCTCCGCTCGCCCGTG
>CBFDBL010000829.1:0-2040 GCA_965603035.1 uncultured bacterium | reverse complement strand
CTCAGCTCCGACGCCTTCTTCCCCTTCCGCGACAGCATCGACCGCGCCAGCCGCAGCAACGTCCAGTACCTGCTCCACCCCGGCGGCTCGACCCGCGACGACGTCGTCACCGAGGCCGCCGACGGCTACGGCATGTGGATGGCCCACTCGGGCCTGCGCTGCTTCCTCCACTGACCTTCATGCCTTCCCTCGTCCCCCTGCTCCTGCGGGGGGACGGGATCTGGGGCGCTCCGCGTCCGCCTCAGTCCCGAGCACACAGCAGACGACGCAGAGCATCGAAGATCCCGTCCCCGCGCGGGAGCACGGGGACGAGCATGAGGGACGAGGGGCGAGGGACGAGGGGCGAGGGGAGAGGGGGCGGCAGGCGCGGCCCGCCGCATGAGGAAGCACCCCGCTACACTGGACGCGTGTACGGGCTTGCCAGGGGCCTTCCTGGGCAGATTTGCGATCGAGGTATCCTGGGTCGCGCGAGGCCTCTAGAAGGCCAGGAAGGGGCCTTCCCGCGTGTCGGATATTCTGGACTCGTAAGTCTCGGTTTGCTCAGCGCTTGCGAAGGCGATCCCGGCGGGATCTGCCCGGATCGGGCTCGGATCGCCACGGGGATGTCGGGGCAAGGGGGAGGATCACCACTCCGCAATCCGCTCGGGGACCGGGTCGGCGGTGAAGGCGCAGAGGTCGGCGAGGCGGACGAGGAGGTCGGCCTTGAGGGCTTGGTGGCGGGGGCTGTCCCAGAGGTTGGCGAACTCGTCGGGGTCGGCCTCGAGGTCGTAGAGCTCGCCGGTGCCGGTGCCGTGGGCCAGGGCGAGCTTGTGGGTGCGGGTGCGGACCATCGTGACATAGGGGCGGGGGTCGTGCCAGTTGTGGAAGGGCATGGCGTTGTAGTATTCGCTGTAGACGGCGTCCTTGTGATGGTGTGGGTCGGCGTCGCCGGTGCAGATGCGGCAGAACGAGCGGCCCTGGACGCGCGGCGGGGTCGGCATCCCGAGGGCATCGAGCAGCGTCGGCGCGATGTCCACCAACTCGACGAGCGCGTCGCTCACCAGCCCGCTCTGGAGCCTGGGCGGCCACGAGAGGATGAGGGGCACGCGGATGGCGCAGTCGTACATGTGCGGGCCCTTGAGGAAGATGCCGTGGTCGCCGAGCATCTCGCCGTGGTCGCTCATGAACAGGACGATGGTGTTCTCGCGCTGGCCTGTGTCCTCGAGCGCCTGGAGGAGTCGGCCGACTTGGTCGTCGATGAGCTCGCACATGGCGTAGTAGGCGGCGACGACCTCGCGGCGCGCGCGCGGCGAGAGCTTCTCGAAGCTCATGCCCCGTCCGCCGTAGGCGCCGTCGTGGTCGATGCGCTGGAACACCGGCTTGTCGTCCAGCTCGCCGGGCTGGTACCTCGGGTCGGGCACCGCGTCGGGGTCGTAGCGGTCGAGGAACTCGGCGGGCGGGTCGAACGGGTGGTGGGGGTCGAAGCAGTTGATGCTGAAGAGCCACGGGGCGTCGCGCGGCTCGGTCATGAACTCGATGGCCTTCTCGGCGCACCAGGTCGTCTGGTGCAGCTCGGCGGGCACCCCGGCGAAGGCGTGGCCCTGGGGGTGGTATAGCTCCCGCCACGAGCAGCCTTTCGCCTCGAGCCACTGGCTGTAGGCATTCTCGCGCCAGTCGGGCGCGGGGTGGTGGCTCCAGTGGAACACGCGGTAGCCGTCGTCGATGCGGTGCTCGACGCGTCCCTGTGCGGCGCAGACGTGCAGCTTGCCCGCCAGGCCGCAGTCGTAGCCCGCGTCAGCCAGCATGCGGGTGACGAGCACCTCGTCGCCGGGGATGTTCTGGCCGTTCTGTCGCGCCCGGGTCGTGCGTGGGTAGCGCCCGGTGAGGAAGCAGGCGCGGCTCGGCGTGCACACGGGGTTCTGCGCGAAGGCGTGGCTGAAGGCCACGCCCTCGGACGCCAGCCGGTCCAGGTGGGGCGTCCTGATATGCGGATTGCCCATCGAGGCGATCGTGTCGTAGCGCTGCTGGTCGGTGCAGATCCATAGAATGTTTGGGCGTGTC
>CBFDBL010000828.1:0-2075 GCA_965603035.1 uncultured bacterium | reverse complement strand
GCCACGCCGAAGCCCATCCAGAAGAGCCGGTCGCGGAGGAAGCGGGGCAGGCCGCGGCTCGCCCGCTCGGTCATGTCGAGCACGGGCGCCAGCAGCTGGAACACCAGCCGCTCGTGCTCGATCCACTGCTTGCGCAGCACCACCATCAGGCACGCACACACGAACGCGACCGTCATCAGCACCAGCAGCCACCAGAACATGGGGGCCACCCACGCCGACCACGGGATCGTCTCGCCCTTCGGCACCCCCTCGAAGAACCACGTCATCGCCTTGCCCCGATCCATCGGCGCGATCCACGACGGCAGATGCGGGAGGATGAACTCGCCCCAGCGGTTCTCCGGCGACGCGAAGTAGTACGGGCTCGCCATCACGCCGATGAGGAAGCCCGCGACCCCCGCCGTCGGGATGATGGCCGCCACCGTCCCCATCGACAGCACGAGGAACAGCTCGCCCCTCGCAAGCCCCACCGACGGACAAGCACGCCGAAGCAGGCCGTTCCCCACCACCACCGCGGCGAAGACCGCGAAGAGCGCCAGCGGGAACTGGCTGATGTTCATCCGCGACGAGTGGGAGAGGTACTCGGAGTAGGTGATCCAGTAGTTCACCACCACCGTCACGGTCAGGCCAAGGAGCACGGCGCGGGCCGTGACGATCCGCGTGCGGCGACCGGCTCGAGCGGGCAGGCTCGTGTGGTCCATCCCTCGCCCCGAGGTGCGCTGCGCGTTGGCCGGCGGGGTGAAGACGGCGGCGGTGACCTGCGCCTCGGGCTTGAGGGTCTTCGCGCGGCGGTAGACGTCGCGCACCAGCTTGGTGACGCCCCAGGCGCGGAACTCGCGCCACCGGTCCTCGCGCTGCCGCTCCTTCGCGACGTCGATCTCGCGGGCGCTCGTCGGCACGAGGGCGCTCCTGCCCGTCGCGCGGATGAGCTGGGTCGCGCTGAAGTAGCGACCCTTGCCCTTCATCCCCAGCACGCGCTGCACCGACGCGTCAGCCGTGCCAGGCGCTGGGCTTGGTGGCCGCGGCCCGCGCGGCGGTGCCGACGGCGGGGCGAACTGCCCTGGTGAGGGCGTCGAGGCGGGCCGCGAGGTCGGCCTTGGCGGCGGCGGCGAGGACGTTGTGTGGGATGCCGAGGCAGAGGTTCCACGAGGCGGCGAGTCGCTCGGCATTGGCGTGGATGTGGTCGGGCCTGCCTCGGGAGCCCGCGCCGCCGAGGCGGGCCACGATCTCGGCGTCGGCCGGCCCGCGGCCGGTGCGCGCCAGGAGCACGACCTCGCCAGCGTCGGTCGCCTCCGTCGCCAGGCGCGCGTGGGTGTACATGGCATGCCCTCCTTGGCATGGGCCGGCGTCACCGCCGTTATGGGGAGGAGAGCCGGGTTGTCAGGGCACGGTGTCTCGGGCTGACCAAGGGGTCAGCGCAGAGCGATCTGCTTGATGCGCGCCTTGCCGACCTGCCACGCGCTGCGGTCGAGGACGATCTGTGCCTGGCCCTCGCGGACCTTGTAGTAGAGGTAGAGGTACGGGCCCTCGAAGCTCTCGGCCTGGCGGCTGCACCCGATGCCGTCAAGGCGGTTGATGAAGTCCACCTGCTCGATGTCGAACGTCGGGACGCCGCCGGCGACGGAAATGCCGAGCGCCGTCTTGAGCTCTCCGAAGCTCGGCGGCGGCTCGCGGCCCACGAGCGCCAGGGCCGCGACGACACACACCGCGACGAGGGCGATGGTCAGGCCGAAGGCGAGGCTGAAGTTGCTCTTGTGCGGCCGGTAGGCGTGGCGGTGGTCGGCGGGGTCGTGGTGGTCGTGCTTGCGCGGGTGGACGGGCGGCGGCGATGCCCGACCGCCAGGGGCGAAGCGAGCGCCCAGCCACGAGCCGGTGATGGCCAGGTCTGTCCCGCCCTTGCTCATCGCATGCCTCCCTACTCCGAGGTCCTCGGTGCCTAGGGTATCCGCATTATACGCATCCCGGAGGCGGGAATTCAACCAAGACCGGGGCATGGACCGTCAAGAGAGGCGTACAATTCCGTCTAGTGTAGTGTCTCAGTCAGATTGAAGACTATCCAGGATGGCCCGAGCTCGCGC
>CBFDBL010000827.1:0-2082 GCA_965603035.1 uncultured bacterium | reverse complement strand
GCCATCGGCGCCGCACTCGCCGTCGCCGTCCTCATCGTCTTCCTCCGCAGCCTGCGCTCCACCGTCATCATCTCGCTCGCCATCCCCATCTCGCTCGTCGCCACCTTCATCGTGGTCAAGCTGCTCGGGCGCACGGTGAACATCGTGTCGCTCGCCGGCCTGGGCTTCGCCGTCGGCATGGTCGTGGACAACGCGATCGTGGTGCTCGAGAACTGCTTTCGCCACATGGAGGAGGGCGAGGATCGCCTGACGGCCGCGCGCACGGCCGCCGACGAGGTCTGGGGCGCCGTCCTGTCGTCCACCCTGACCACCATGGCCGTGTTCCTGCCCATCGTCTTCCTCGAGGTCGAGGCGGGACAGCTCTTCAAGGACATCGCGATCACGGTCGCGTGCGCCGTGGGCACGTCCATGCTGGTCGCGATCACCGTCATCCCAATGCTGAGCTCGCGGTGGCTGGTCGTCGCCCGGCGCGAGCGGGGCGCGCGGCGGCCCGCCTGGCGCCGCGTCGTCGGGTGGGTCACGTTCGAGTGGTTCGGCCGGCTCGTCTACGCCGGCTTCGAGCGGGCCGCGGGCGTGATCCTCCGCTCGACCGCCCTCAAGATCGCCGTCATCGTCGCGATCTTCACCCCCTGCGTCTTCGCCTTCCGATACCTCACCCCCGCCCTCGACTACCTGCCGACCGGCAACCGCAACTTCCTCTTCGGCCTGGCCTTCAACCCGCCGGGGAGCAACCTCGACTACGTGCGCGCGCGCTGCACCGACATCGAGCGCGTGGTGAGCGGGATGCCGGAGACCGAGCGCTACTTCACCGTCGCCCTCGTCGGCTTCCGCGACAACTCCTTCATGGGCGTCCAGGCCAAGCCGCAGTACCGCGACCACATGGACGCGTTCCGCGACAAGCTCGGGGGCGCGCTCTTCACGAGCGTCCCGGGCCTGCGCTTCCCGCCGGGGATCGTGCTCTTCAAGATGCCCGTGTTCCGCGAGGCCATGGGCGGCAAGAGCGTGGAGGTGAACCTGACGGGCAAGGAGTTCGGCGAGCTGGCGACCTACTCGGACCAGATCGTGGGGCAGCTCCAGGCGATCCCGGGGCAGCCGCCGCTCGTCGAGGGCGTCGAGATGGCCTACAGCTCGCTCGACGTGGGCAACCCCGAGCGGCGCGTCGTGCCCGACCGCGAGCGGTGCGCCGACCTCGGCTTCAACGTCAGCGACATCGCCGACATCATCCAGACCCTCGTCGGCGGCTCGATCGTGGACACCTACAAGGAGGGCGGCGACGAGTTCGACATCACCCTCATCGGCCCCCCGCGCGAGATCCGCACCGAGCAGGACCTCGGAGACATCATCCTCCAGGCGCCCAGCGGCGGCCACGTCACCCTCCGCGACCTCGCCCGCATCGTCTACACCGTCGGCCCCACCAAGGTCGAGCACATCGACCAGGACCGCTCGGTCACCATCACCGTCAACGTCCGCCGCGAGATCCCACTCCAGCGGGTCGTCGACGGGCTCCAGGCCAAGATCGTCGGGCCCCTGCGCCAGCGCCTGCCCTCCGGCTACACCGTCTCGCTCCACGGCACCGCCGACAAGCTCCGCGAGACCCTCGAGGCCCTCGCCCCCTCGGTCGGCCTCGCCGTGCTCATCACCTACCTGCTCATGTCCTCGCTCTTCGAGTCGTTCGTCTACCCCTTCGTCATCATGTTCACCGTGCCGCTGTCGTGGGCCGGCGCGCTGGTCGGCATCCGCGTGCTCACCCACGTCCACTTCTTCCTCTTCAACCACCCTGAGGCCGTCATCCAGGTCGGCCTGCCCGAGTTCAACGTCATCACCCTGCTCGGCTTCGTGATCCTCACGGGGGTGGTGGTGAACAACGCGATCCTCATCGTGCACACGGCGCTCGCGCTGCGGCGGTCGGGCGCTGCCCAGTCCGCCGCCATCGAGGAGGCCGTGCGCCGCCGCATCCGCCCGATCTTCATGAGCACCATCACCAGCGTGCTCGGCATGACCCCGCTCGCGCTCGGCCACGGCTCGGGGGCCGAGCTCTACAACGGCCGCGGCGCCGCCGTCATCGGCGGCCTCTTCTTCGCC
>CBFDBL010000826.1:0-2096 GCA_965603035.1 uncultured bacterium | reverse complement strand
TGCGCCAGGGTGTCCTCGCCGCCGTAGTCGTGGGCGCCGCTCTCGTCGCCGCCGTCGGACGTCTGGCGTTCCCAGCTCGCCATGGTCCACTGCACGAAGCCGCTCGTGCCGTAGACCGAGATGCGCTTGTGGTGGTAGCGGCTCTCGGCCGCGGTGGCGAGCGGCGCGCACAGGCCGCACATGAGCGAGCAGCGCACGCCGTTGGCGAAGGCGATGAGCGCCGCCGCCATCGAGGGCGCCGGCTGCCGCGAGTCCAGGTCGCCCGCGCCGGAGACCTGCCCGAAAACGCTGGCGAAGCCCGCGAAGCCGTTGTAGCTGTCGGCCAGCTCGAGCACGTGCACGCCCTGGTCGAGCGGGGTCGAGCGCGCGCTGACGTCGATGTGGCGGACCTCGCCGATGCGGCCCTCGGCGACGTCGCGCTTGAGCTCGAGGTTGCGGGCGTGGAAGTGGAGCTGGGTGTTGACGGCGAACTTCGTCGGCCCCTGCTGGCCGAGCGCCTGGATCAGCCGCCAGTCCTCGCCCTGGAGGGCGACGGGCTTCTCGATGATGGCGACGGGCACGCCGTGCTCGACGGGGATGACCATCGTCGCCATGCGCAGGGTCGGCACGTTGACGACGTGCAGGAGATCGGGCTGCTCCTTCTCGAGCATCTCGTGCGCGTCGGCGTAGCGGGTGGCGACGCCAAACTCCTCGCCGAAGTCGTTGAGCCGCTTCTCATCCAGGTCGCAGATGGCGGCGATCTGCCCCCGTGTCACGTGCTTGTAGGCGCGTGCGTGCCCCCGCGCCCGCGGCCCGCATCCCAGAAACGCACACTTGTACATTCGTCGCTCCTTGCTCTCGGCGGTCACACTCGTCCCGATGCTCCAGCGTCGGGACGAGCATTCCCAACAGGGGGTATCCCTACTCGATCTCCTTGACGCGGATGTTGCGGAACTCCAGGTGATCGCCGTGCCCGAGCAGCGCGATGCGGCCCCGCTTGCGCAGCAGGCCGGGGTGGCCCTTCGTGCCCTTGCCGTCCATCGTCTCGCCGCTGTCGAGGATGGGCTGGATGTCGGCGTCCACGATCGCGACGCCGTTGAGCGTGCATCGGAGCTTCGTGCCGTCGGCCCGGATCTCCTCGACGTTCCACGCCCCGACCGCCTTGAGATGCCCGCGTTTCGCCGGCACGCAGCCGTAGACCGAGCCGTGATACTGGTAGGGCTGGAGCTTCGCGTACTTCGGATGCGTGTTGTCGAGGATCTGGAACTCGATGCCCGTGTAGGCGATCGTGCCCTCGAGGGGGGCGCGGATGCCCAGGCCGCTGTTGCCGCCGGGCGTGAGGCGGAACTCGAACCGCAGGACGAAGTTCGCGAACTCCTTCTTGGTGAACAGGTAGTTGCGTTGGATCCCCGCCTTACAGACCAGGGTGTCGTTCTCGACGGCGTAGCCGCCCTTGTGGCGTTCGACCCAGCCGCTGGTGTCCTTGCCGTTGAAGAGCGGGACGAAGCCCTCCTCGCTGGTCTCCGCCGCCCGGGCGTCGCACGCCATCAGCGCCGTCGCCGCCAGCAGGATGCACCGTCGCGCCATGGGGCTGCTCCTCTCTGCGCTCCGCGAGTGGTCGGTCAGCCTAGCGCAGGCCGTCGGCTTTCGCAAGCGGCCGATGCCGTCACACCCTCGCGCGCGCCCCTGACGACGGCGTGCGGGCCTCGGCCCATCTCGGAGTCGTTTAAGTGTGGGACCGTGACGTCGTCGAGGGAGCCCCCGCCCACGGAGGGCACTGTGCGGGCGGGCGCCGGCGAGTGCCATGGATAGGCTCGCACCAGCGAAGTCCACCCGGGCCGTCCCGCGGGTCTCTGGCGTCTCTCCCCTCCGCGCTGCCCGCGCGGCCGTGGACCCCACTCCCTCTCCCAGCGGGAGCCTTGGCGCACGGCCTTCCCGCCGGCGCTTGCACGCGGCCAGGGGCGCGCGCCGCGCTGTTCACAGTTCTAGAACTATGAACAGCAGCACCGCTGCTCCACCCGGCAGCGCTTGACACGCGCTCCCGCCCGCGACGCGCAGCGGCTCAGCTCGGGGTGTTCGGAGTTCTCGAACTCCGAGACAAGGAGCGCGGCCTCACC
>CBFDBL010000825.1:0-2098 GCA_965603035.1 uncultured bacterium | reverse complement strand
AACTGTGCAAACGGGCTATCCACTTCACTCTCGCAGGCGAGGTTTCATGGGCGTGGCGCGCCATATCGGTGGACTCTTGCCTACTGCCCCACCACTCCGGGAGTGTGGAGGCCAAGGAACCACGGCACGGCTACCCCGACGAGAGTGAAGTGGATAGCCCGTCTGTGCAATTCTACCCATCCTGCCCCGATGGCCGCCGCCCCCCCTGTGGTGGCGCCGCAAGCCCGGCGTGCGCGCTGACGCTACATTTTCCGGTTGCGTTCCACGGCGGCCGGAGGCTATAATGCGGCACGCCGCCGGCCTCCCCGCTTCGCCGAGCCGGCCGGTACTCCCCGAGGCACCTTGGGCTCCAATGCGTATCCTCGCGATTGCCAACCAGAAAGGCGGCGTCGGCAAGACCACGACGGCCATGAACGTCGCGGCCTGCCTCGCTCTCGCCGAGCACCCCTGCCTGCTCATCGACATCGACCCCCAGGGCAATGCCACCACCGGCCTCGGCCACCAGCGACCGCGCGACGGCGGCGTCGGACAGGTGCTCTTCCACCCCGGCTCCGCCGCCCAGGCCGTCCACGACACCGACGTCCCCGCCCTCCACATCCTGCCCGCCACCCGCCAGCTCGCCCACACCGAGCGCGACCTCGACCGACTCCCCGACGGCCCCCTCCGACTGCGCCAGGCCCTCGACGCGCTCGACGACGCCTACGACTACATCCTCATCGACTGTCCCCCCTCGCTCGGGCTCCTGCCCATCAACGCACTCGCCGCTGCCCACGCCGTCGTCATCCCCATCCAGTGCGAATACTACGCCATGGAGGGGCTCGCCCAGATGCTCGAGCTGCTCCGACGCGTCCGCGACCGCTACAACCCCCAGCTCGGCATCGAGGGCATCCTCTTCACCATGTACGAGCGCGGCCTCGCCTACGCCGACGAAGTCGCCGCCGAGGTCCGCCACCACTGCGGCCACCAGGTCTACGAGCACGTCATCCCCAGGGACGCCCTGCTCAGCGAGGCCCCCTCCCACGGCAAGCCCGCCATCGACTACGCGCCCCGCTCGATCGGCGCCTTCAGCTACATCCAGCTCACCAAGGAGATCCTCGCCCATGGAGCCTAGCCACCTCGGCCGCGGGCTCGACGCCATCCTCGGCCGCGCCGACACCGAGCCCGACGCCCGACAGATCCTCGACGTCCCCGTCAGTCACATCCACCCCAACCCCAGCCAGCCGCGCGTCGACTTCGACCCCGAAGCCCTCGCCGAGCTCGTCGACTCCATCCGCCGCAACGGCGTCCTCCAGCCCGTCATCGTCCGACCCGAGGGCGACGGATACCAGCTCATCGCCGGCGAGCGCCGCTGGCGCGCCGCCGCCCAGGCAGGGCTTCCCACCATCCCCGCCATCGTCCGCACCGCCACCGACCACGAGAGCCTCGAGCTCGCACTCATCGAGAACATCCATCGCGAGGACCTCAACCCCATCGAGCAGGCCAAAGCCTACAAAGAGCTCATCGACCGCTTCGCCCTCACCCAGGAAGAAGCCGCCGCGCGCGTCGGAAAGAAGCGCTCCTCAATCGCTAACATACTGCGACTGCTCGACTTACCGCAGGACATACAGGACGCTGTTTCACGTGGAACACTCACCATGGGCCACGCGCGAGCCCTCCTCGCCCTCCCCGACCGCGCCATGATCCGACGCCTCGCCGCACGCATCCAGCGCGACGACCTCTCCGTCCGACACACCGAACGCATCGTCAAAGACCGCCTCCGACGCTCCAAGCCCACCCGCCGGCCCGAGCTGGCAAAGCACCCCCACGTCGTTGACCTCGAGGCCCTCCTCCGGACCACCCTCGGCACCCGAGTCACCATCACACAGAACCGCGATCGCAAGAAGGGCCGCATCGTCATCGACTTCTTCTCCCAGGACGACTTCCAGCGCATCCTCAACCACCTCCTCCCCCCCGTCCCCCAGCGCCAGCAGCCGGCCGACGACTGATCCCCCTATCCCGTCCCCGTCGCTGCGCCGAATCGGACATCGCCTGCGCCGAACCGGCCCCCCCCACCGGCCCCCCCCCCGGCCCCCGGACGCCAAGGCACCAACCGTCGCGC
>CBFDBL010000824.1:0-2125 GCA_965603035.1 uncultured bacterium | reverse complement strand
CACGCCGTTGAGGGCGATGCTGTCGCCGAGCGCGGCGCCCTCGGTCAGCTCGCCCAGGTCGACGGTCAGGCGCCACGTGGCGCCGCGCCGCAGCGCCGCGACGGGGCACAGGGCCTCGATGATGCCTGTGAACATGGCTCGCCGCTCGTGCCGCGGGAAGCGTGAGCCCGGGCGCCCGCACCCGGGCAGCGCCCTCATTGTAGTGGCGGCGCGCCGCCCGGTCAACGCGCCCACGGCCCGGCGCGAGCCCAGCCGCCCGCCGCGCCCGCGTGTTGACAGTGGTCCGCCGCGGCGGTAGAATCCTCTAGCGATCCAGGACGTGCGCGGCGCTTGCTGGAGCCTGCGAATGCCCATCTGGGCCGACCATCGGATCACGTGGCGCCAGGTGCTCCCGCCCGTGGCGGTCGTGCTGGCGCTCCTCGGCGTGCTCTACGCGGTGCGGAGCTGCCGGGGCGATCGGGCGAACGTGAACCGTCGGGAGCAGCAGAAGTTCTACCTCGAGCAGCTCGGCAACCCGGACGCGGCGATGGTGGCGCAGGCGATGCGCCGGCTCGGCGAGTATGGCGACGCGACGGTCGGCGAGCGGCTGCGGCCGAAGCTCGACGACGCGGACCCGCGCGTGGCCGGTGCGGCGTGTGAGGCGCTGGGCCGGCTGGGCGACGCCGGCGCGAAGGACAAGATCCTGGCCGGCCTGCGCAGCCGCCAGGCGGCGCTGGCCGCCGGCGCGGCCGCGGGGGCCGGGGCGCTGAAGCTCGCCGAGGCGCTCGACCCGCTCACCACGCTCCTCCGCTCCTCGGTCTACACCGTGCGGCTGGCGGCCGTCGAGGCCCTCGGCACGCTCGGCGACGAGCGGGCCATCGCCGCGCTCGAGCGGCTGGAGAAGAACCCCGCCTCGGGCCTGAGCGCCGCGCTGACCGACGACCAGCGCGCCGACCTGGCCGAGGCCGTGGCCGCCGCACTCGCCACCTTGCGGGGTGCCAAGTGATCCGCTTCCCCTAAGTGCTTCTCCCCCGGTTAGTTCCCGACCCCAGCGCGCGTCGGAGCGCGGCGGCCGCGGCCTTGACTCCCAGCCCGCGCCGCGTATAATCCGGGTCCAGAGGGCTCCAAGACCCATCGGAGGCTGACTTGCAGGAACCGAAGCGAACCGAGCTGTCCGTCCGGCGCGAGCGCGCGATCCTCGTCGGCGTGCTGCTGCCTGGCGAGGACCACGGCGGCGAGGAGCCGCTCGACGAGCTGGCCCGCCTGGCGCGGACCGCCGGCGCGCGCGTGGTCGAGCGGCTGACCCAGAAGCTCCGCCGCATCGACCCCCACACCTACGTCGGCAGCGGCAAGGCCGAGGAGCTGGCCCGCCTGTGCCCCGCGGTGGACGCCGACGCGATCCTCTGCGACCACGACCTGTCGCCCGGCCAGCTCCACACGCTCGAGCAGGTGACGGGCACGAAGGTGGTGGATCGCAGCGAGCTGATCCTCGACATCTTCGCGACCCGCGCCAGGACGCGTCAGGCGAAGGTGCAGGTGGAGCTGGCGCAGCTCGACTACACCTTCCCCCGGCTGACGCGGCTGTGGAGCCACCTCGACCGGCACGGCGGCGGGATCGGCACGCGCGGCCCGGGCGAGCGCCAGCTCGAGAGCGACCGCCGCGCCATGCAGCGGCGCATGAGCGAGATGCGCCGGGAGCTCGGGCACATCGCGCGCCGCAAGAGCCGCGAGGCTGCCGCACGCCGCGACGAGCTCCGGGTCTGCCTCGTCGGCTACACCAACGCAGGCAAGAGCATGCTGCTCAACGCCCTCACCGGCGCCGACGCCTTCACCGAGGACCGGCTGTTCGCCACCCTGGACACCAGGACGCGGCTGTGGCCGCTGGACGGCAACCGCCACGCGCTGCTCAGCGACACCGTCGGGTTCATTCGCCGCCTGCCGCACCACCTCATCGCGTCGTTCCACGCGACCCTCGAGGAGGCGACACAGGCGGACCTGCTGCTCCACGTGGTGGACATCAGCCACCCCGACTGCCTGCACCAGGCGGAGACGGTGAGCGAGGTGCTCGATGAGCTCGGCTGCGGGGCGACCCCCGTGCTGGCGGTGCTCAACAAGATCGACGCGGCGCAGCCGACGCCCGAGGCGG
>CBFDBL010000823.1:0-2138 GCA_965603035.1 uncultured bacterium | reverse complement strand
CACGTCCGCGAGTTTCGCTACTACGACCGCTACCCCCGGGTCGAGCCCACCTCGCCGACGGCCGAGCCGAGCACCTACGTCGGCAAGTACGCGCCCCACCGCGACGACCGCCAGCTCGCCTACTACGAGTTCGCCGTCACCATGCCCGGCACCCTCTGGACCCGCGTCCAGTGGGCCGAGCTGCTCTACCGCAAGAAGGGCACCGACTGGGCCCTCAGCAACGACCCCCTCGACGACACCGACCCCTACGACGTCAAGCTCCTCGTCCAGATCGACGGCCAGCCAGGCTGGGACGACATGACCATGGACAAGGCCGTGACCGTCGACGGCGCCGGCCAGCCGCCCCAGCCCGTCGCCTCGCCCGTCCACTGGCGCGACTTCGCCTCCCGCACCGACGCCTACGACAAGGACGACGGCTCTCATCGCCCGCTCAAGCCCGTCATCTTCCTCTTCGACGAGGCCTACGACCCCGACGACTCGCCCAGCAGCCGACCCCGCAACTACATCAACCCCTCCCGCAGCGGCACCGCCACCCTCCAGCGAGGGCAGTACGGCGACCGCCTGCGGCTCCGCGTCCTCTTCCAATACCGCAACAAGGACATCCCGGCACCCGACTACGACGTGCCCTGGCGCACCCCCTGGGTCGACACGATCCTCATCAACTACAAGGCCCCCACCCACGTGATGGAGCACCGCGAGATGCCGTACTAGGGATTGTCGATTGCCAATTGCCGATTGCCGATTGAGGGAACGCCAACAGCGGCCAGTCGATTGAGGTCAGCATGCTCCGACGGAAAAGCACAATCGGAAACCGGAAATCGGAAATCGGAAATCCGCGCCGCGGCTTCACGCTCGTCGAGATCCTCGTCGCGGTCGCCATCCTGGCGATCCTGGGCATCGCGCTCATCGGGCTGATGGGCGCCGCGGTGGACGCCTGGCGCCGCGGCGAGGCCAGCCGCCAGGTCAACGAGAAGCTCCAGGCCCTCCGCCGCCAGATCGCCGACGACCTCACCGCGGCCGTCGTGGACCAGGCGCCCGTGCCCGACTTCCACTACGCCCTCGACACCCTGTGGAGCCTGCCCGAGGACACCGACGACCCCTACTACATCATCCACCCCGACACCGACAGCGGCACCCTGAAGACCGACACGGCCGACGGCCGCGCCCTCGTCTACTTCGCGCCGGCCGGCGGCTCCGCCACCGTCGTCCTGCGCATCCGCGTCCCCTTCGTCGTCCAGGCCGCGCTGCTCAAGGCCCGCATGGACGTCTTCGACCGCAACGCCGACATCCGCCTCCAGGTGGGCCGCAACAACCCCACCGGCGCCGACCCCGAGGCCCCCGTGGGCTGGGCCGACGTCGAGTGGCTCAACCAGGCGCACGAGCACGACGGCGGGATCGGCGGCGCCGAGCGCGACGTCTCGGCAGCGGTCCGCGGCGGCGACATCGTGTTCGTCCGCGCCGTGCTGCACAACAGCGTCGACGACACCGCCCAGTTCCTCCGCGGCGACGACCTGCGGGCCGAGGGGCGGCCCGTCCTGATCCTCGACTGCTACAAGCAGCCCGACGCGCTCGCCCAGCGCCCGCGGCCCACGTTCAGGGCCTACTACGAGGACGGCGCGCAGGTCGTCGCCCTCGCCCGAACCATCCCCGGCGAGACCGAGAAGGCCGCCCTCCGGCAGGCCGGTAAGAGCGGCGGCAGCGAGTACTACAACTACTTCGACGACGACGGCGACAACAAGGTGGACGAGCCCGAGGACCTGATGCCGCTCGGCGGCCGCGCGCAGGTGCTCTACCGCGTGCGCCCCGACCCCGACCGCCCGGGCATGGGCATCCTCCAGCGCGCCTTCGAGGCCCCCATCGGCCGGCCCGTGGCCCAGCTCGTCGAGGACGAGAAGCTCCACGACTTCATCCCCAACGTCCTCTACTTCGGCATGACCTTCTGGGGCGCCGAGACCACCACCTGGGAGCTCCGCCCCGAGCTCGACCCCGACTACGGCACCCGCGACCCCAAGCCCCAGCCCCCAAGCCGACGATGGCTCTCGAGCCGATACCTGCCCGAGCAGGTCCAGGTCACCATCGTCCTTGAGCCCGACCGCGGCAAGCGCACCACCACCGCCCTCACCCAGGCCATCGCCGCC
>CBFDBL010000822.1:0-2172 GCA_965603035.1 uncultured bacterium | reverse complement strand
CGACGGGCAAGCCGGGCGACCTGCTCGCAGCCCTCCTCGCCGGCGGCGGCGCGGTGCTGGCCATCGACCCTTACCTCACCGGCGAGTTCCACTCGCCCTTCGCCGAGACGAAGCAGAAGCGGGGCCAGAAGTACTTCACGACCTACAACCGCACGGCCCTCGTCCAGCGCGTGCAGGACATCCTGACGGCGCTCGCCTGGCTGAGGAGCCGCCGCCACGTGACGGACCTCTCGCTCGTCGGCCTCGGCGACGCGGGCGCCTGGTGCCTGCTCGCCGCGCCTCTCGCTCCGGTGGACACGCGCGTCGTCGCCGACCTCGCCCAGCTCACCGGCGACGACGACCCGCGCTGGCAGGCCGACCTCTTCACCCCCTGCCTCCTCAAGGCCGGCGCGCCCTGGACAGCCGTCGCGCTCGCCGCCCCGCGCCCGCTCCTGCTCCACAACCTCGCGCCGGCCCTCGACACCCAGCCCCTGCGCGCCCCCTACCGCGCCGCCGGCGCCCCCGACCGCCTCCGCCTCGAGCGCCGCCCCTGCGGCCCCGAGGCCATCGCCCGCTGGCTCGGGGCGAAGTGACCTCCGAGCACTGCCCGACAGCCCCCGCCCGCCTCCACCTGAGGATGGGGCTCCCTCGACTTCACCGCAGCCTGCGTGGGGACCCCCGGCGTCCCCTCCCCCAGGCTGGCATCGGGCAGCGGCTACCGCCACCGCGCCGAAGCCTGCCGCCGCCCCACGCAGGATGCTGGGCCTCCCCCCTCATCGGGAGCCCAGGTTCCTCTCCCACCGGCAACCGGTGTGAGCTCGACCACTGCCTGGCCGAGTCGCACGGAAAGGGAGGCGAAGGCTGTTGGCCGCGTAGGCCGGGCTGCGCTCGTCCGCCTGCTCCTGCTCGTGCTCAACTGGTCAGCCATGCCTGTGTCGGATCGAGTACGAGCACGGAATCAGGGAGGGCGGAGGTCACCCCACAATCTCGGGTCGTGGTCTCCTGCCTCCCATCGCTTGACTTGCGCTGCGGGCGTGGGTAGACTGTGGCCGACGTGCGAGGGCAGTCACCGTCCAAGCGTTGGAGGAGCGTGCGATGGCATTGGAGCCGATGGCGGTGGGGGTGATGCTGGGGGTGGGCGAGTCGCCCGAGGAGAGCATTCGGAAGGTGCTCGACGTCGGGGTGACGAACGCGCAGATGGGCCGCCCCGGCGACGCGTGGCTCGCGCCGGACAAGGCGGCCGAGCTCAAGCAGAAGATCGACGAGATGGGCATCACGATCACCACGGTCTTCTGCGGCTTCGACGGCGAGAGCTACGCCGACATCCCGACCGTGCGCGAGACCGTGGGCTTCGTGCCCCAGGCCACCCGCGCCGAGCGGCTGGCGAAGGCGCAGCAGATCGCCGACTTCGCGAAGATCCTCGGCGTCGAGGTCGTCGCCGCCCACGTCGGCTTCGTGCCCGAGGAGCCCGACGACCCGCAGTATGCCGAGGTCCTCGCCGTGGTCGGCGAGTTCGCCGACTACCTGGCGGGCAACGGCCAGATCCTCTCGCTCGAGACGGGCCAGGAGACAGGCCAGTGTCTCCTCCGCTTCCTCCAGGACCTCGGCCGCGACAACGTCCGCGTCAACTTCGACCCCGCCAACATGATCCTCTACGGCTCCGGCGACCCGATCGCGGCGCTCGAGCTCGTCGGCCAGTACGTCGTCGGCGTCCACGCCAAGGATGGCACGCCGCCGACCGCGCCCGACCAGCTCGGCACCGAGACGCCGCTCGGCCAGGGCGACGTGGGCATCGAGCGCTTCATCCAGACCCTCAAGGACATCGGCTACCGCGGCCCGCTGACCATCGAGCGCGAGATCACCGGCGACCAGCAGAAGGCCGACATCATCGAGGCACGCACGCTGCTCGAGGGGATCCGCGCCACGGTGCTCGGCGCCTGAGCGACTCTGGGGGAGGAAGCCCCTTCTGTAGAAGGCGGCTCCCTCCCCCAGCCCCCCTCCCACGCTTACTGACCTCTGCATAAGCACTGCGAGCCTCGGGTGGCGCCAGGCCTTGCCGGTGTCGTTTGGTAAGTAACTAGCTTTTTTTCCCACCATGCGACCGAATTAACTTGACGGTCCCTCCCCCCCCATGTGGCATTGTCGGTCCGTTCAGGTAACAGCGGATAGCTGTTACCTCACGTGGCGGCTCGG
>CBFDBL010000821.1:0-2194 GCA_965603035.1 uncultured bacterium | reverse complement strand
CGGTGCTCAATACGATTGCAGAGCGCGGTCTCGGACGCTTCTTGTGCGAACATCAGCAATCCACCAATGGCTGGCCGCCCCCTGCTTGCCCACCCCCTGCTACCTGCCCGAGCCGACCGTGCCTGCGACCTCACGATCCGGGGCCGCGCCCCCGGCCCGCAGAGCATGACTCCCAGGAGCGGCAATCTCTCTTCCTCGTCCTCGTTCTCGACTTCTTCGTCTCGGAGCGAGGATGCAGGAAGCGAGGAGACAACAGCGGGCCAGGGACTTGCGTGGCGCGCGGTTCCTCCCGGAGGGAATCGCTCTCCCGCCGTCCAGGACATCGAGGCCGAGGACGATCGGGGAGGGGCGAGGGGAGGGGGTCGCCAAAAAGCCTTGACAGGTCTGGCCTTGGGGGTAGAATAGGCGGCTGAGACAGTATGTCCATGCCCTAAGTCCGGAGAAGTGAATGGACGCAGAGGCGAACGCGCGCCTTGCGACTCTACTGCGGACCCTGGCCGAGCTCCGGGGGTCCCTTTGACATCGAGGGCAAGCAGGAGGCCCTGGCCGCCATCGAGGCGCGGATGGCCCGGCCGGCGTTCTGGGCGGACCAGGAGTCGGCGCAGGCGCAGGTCCGGGAGCTGAAGCGGCTGAAGGCGGTGGTCGGTCCGCTGGTGGACTTTGCTCGGCGGGCGCAGGACATCGTGGAGCTGGCGGAGCTGGCTGCCGAGGAGGAGGACTCGGCGATGCTGGCGGAGCTGGCTCGCGACCTGGCGGTGCTGGAGTCGGAGGCGGCGCGCTTCGAGCTGCGGACGATGCTCAGCGGGCCGTACGACGACCGGGACTGCTTCGTGATGATCCACGCGGGCGCGGGCGGGACCGAGGCCTGCGACTGGGTGGCGATGCTGCTTCGGATGTACAGCCGTTGGCTGGAGGGCCGGCGTTTCGAGGCGTCGCTGATCGACTCGCTGGAGGGCGAGGAGGCGGGCTACAAGAGCGTGACACTCGACGTGCGCGGGCCGCTGGCCTACGGCTACTGCAAGAGCGAGGTCGGCGTGCACCGGCTGGTGCGGATCTCGCCGTTCGACGCGGCGGCGCGCCGCCACACGTCGTTCGCCTCGGTGGACGTGGTGCCGCAGCTCGGCGACGCGGAGGTGAACGTCGAGCTCGACGAGAAGGAACTTCGGATCGACACGTACCGCGCGGGCGGCCCGGGCGGGCAGCACGTGAACGTGACGGACTCGGCGGTGCGGATCACGCACCTGCCGACGGGCATCGTCGCGAGCTGCCAGAACGAGCGGTCCCAGCACCAGAATCGCGCGGTGGCGATGAAGATCCTCAAGGCGCGGCTCTACGCGCGCCGCCAGGAGGAGCGTCAGGCCGAGCTGGACGCACTGGGCGGCGAGAAGACCGAGATCGCCTGGGGCAACCAGCGCCGAAACTACGTGCTCCAGCCCTACACCCTCGTCAAGGACCTGGTGACGGGCGTGGAGACCGGCGACGTCCAGCGCGTGCTCGACGGCGACCTCGACCCGTTCATCGAGGCCTTCCTGCGGAAGGCCATCGGCCGGCCCGACGACGGGACGGCACCGCGCGAGGGCAAGGGCAACGAGCGCGGCAAGACGACCGCGTAGCGCACGCCGGGCGACCCGGCCCCGGCTCGACAGGAGACGGCACGGAGTGGCGAACCCGCTGGCGGAAACCGACCCCGAGGTCTACGACGCGGTGCGCGGCGAGTTGCGGCGCGAGCTGCTGGGCATCGAGCTGATCGCGGCGGAGAACTACGTCAGCGAGGCCGTGCTCGTGGCCCAGGGCTCGGTGATGACCAACAAGTACGCCGAGGGCTACCCCGGCCGGCGCTACTACGGCGGCTGCGACTTCGTGGACATCGGCGAGCGGCTGGCGATCGAGCGGGCGAAGACGATCTTCGGGGCCGAGCACGCGAACGTCCAGCCGCACAGCGGCAGCCAGGCCAACATGGCCGTCTACTTCGCCATGCTCGAGCCTGGCGACAAGATCATGGCCCTCGACCTCGCCCACGGGGGCCATCTGAGCCACGGCGCGCCCAAGAGCTTCTGCGGCGCCCTGTTCGACGTCTACCCCTACGGGGTGAGCCGCGAGAGCGAGACGCTCGACATGGCCCAGATCGCCGAGCAGGCGCGCGAGGTGCGGCCGCGGCTCATCGTCACGGGGGCGAGCGCCTACCCGCGTTTCA
>CBFDBL010000820.1:0-2199 GCA_965603035.1 uncultured bacterium | reverse complement strand
ACATCTTCGCCGCGGCCGGGCGCTGCGAGCCCGTGCTCCTGGGCGTTGAGGCCCCTGTGGCCGAGGCAGCTCGGCAGGCCGGCCTCTCGCTCGACGGCAGCGACCTCCCGGATCCCGCCGAGCGGCTGGCGCTCGACCGCTACGCAGCCGTCTACGCGCAGCGGCGCGAGCACGTGGACAAGGCGGTCGCGCGGCGCGTGGTGCGGCGGAACATGCTCTTCGGGGCGATGATCGTCAGCACCGGCGGCGCCGACGGCATGGTCGGCGGCGCCACCTGCCCCACGGCCCGCATCATCGAGGCCGGCGGCCTCGCCATCGGCTACGAGCACGGCATCTCGGTGCCCTCGAGCATCTTCGTCATGGTCCTGCCCGACGACTGGCCCGAGGAGCGCCGCGTGCTCGTCTACGCCGACGCCGCCATCAACATCGACCCGACGGCCGAGGAGCTGGCCGACATCGCCATCACCACCGCCCGCACCACGCGGCAGACCCTCGGCATGGAGCCCCGGGTCGCCATGCTGTCGTGCTCGACCAAGGGCAGCGCCGTGCACCCGCGCATCGACCGCGTGACCCGCGCGGTCGAGCTCGTGCGCCGCAAGGCGCCCGACATCGAGATCGACGGCGAGCTCCAGGCCGACGCGGCCCTCGTCCCGCGAGTGGCCCAGCTCAAGTGCCCCGACAGCCCCGTCGCAGGCAGGGCCAACGTCCTCGTCTTCCCCGACCTCGACGCGGGCAACATCGCCTACAAGCTCACCCAGTACCACGGCAGGGCCAAGGCCTACGGCCCGCTGCTGCAAGGCTTCGCCCGACCCATCGCCGACCTCTCGCGCGGCGCCACCGTGGACGACGTGGTCGTCGTCACCGCCTTCACCGTCGTCAAGGCCCAGAACCGCCAGACCCCGCCCTCGTGACCGGACAGCCATGAACACCCTGGTGATCAACTGCGGCAGCTCGTCCATCAAGTACCAGCTCTTCGACATGGCCGGCGAGCGCCTGCTGGCGCGCGGCCTCGTCGAGAAGATCGGCGAGGCGGGCTCCGCCGTCAGCCACGACGCAGGCGGCCAGTCGCTCGCCTACGAGGCCGACATCCCCGACCACGAGAGCGCGTTCGAGCACATCCGCAGGGCGCTCATGGACCCCGAGACGGGCGCCGTCGCCTCGCCCGGCGACATCGACGCCATCGGCCACCGCGTCGTCCACGGCGGCGAGCGATTCGCCGACTCCGTGCTGCTCACCGATGAGGTGATCCAGGCGATCGAGGACTTCGCGGCCCTCGCCCCGCTCCACAACCCGCCCAACCTCGCCGGCATCCGCTGCGCCCAGCGCGCCTTCCCCGGCAAGCCCCACGTCGCCGTCTTCGACACCGCCTTCCACCAGACCATGCCCGAGCGCGCCTACATCTACGCCATCCCCTACAAGCTCTACACCGAGGCCCGGGTCCGCCGCTACGGCTTCCACGGCACCTCGCACCGCTTCGTCATGGCCCGGGCCGCCGAGCTGCTCGGGGTGCCGCGCGAGGACTTCCACGGCATCACCTGCCACCTAGGCAACGGCTGCTCCATGGCGGCCGTGGCCGGCGGGCGCTCGGTGGACACGACCATGGGCCTCACGCCGCTCGAGGGCCTGGTCATGGGCACCCGCAGCGGCGACATCGATCCGGCCATCATCTTCCACCTCGCCCGCACGGCCGGCTGCTCGCTCGGCGAGCTCGACTGCCTGCTCAACAAGCATAGCGGCCTGCTGGGCCTCTCGGGCGTCAGCAACGACATGCGCGAGCTCGAGGCCGCCGCCGCGGCCGACCCGCGCGCGCGGCTCGCCATCGACGTCTTCTGCTACCGCGTGCGCAAGTACGTCGGCGCCTACCTCGCCGCGCTGGGCCGCGCCCACGCCGTGGTCCTCACTGGCGGCATCGGCGAGAACTCGGCGCCCATCCGCGAGAGGATCCTCGCCGGCCTCGGCGCGCTCGGCATCGAGCTCGACCCGGAGGCCAACGCGGCGGCCCGAGGCCGCGAGGCCGACATCAGCACCGACGGCTCGCCGGTCCGCATCCTCGTCGTCCCGACGAACGAGGAGCTCATGATCGCCCGCGACACCCTCGCGATCGCCCTGTCCGCGGCGCGCGGCGCCGACTAGAGAAAGGACGCTGCCTGCCATGAAGCTGATCATCTACGAGGACGACGCGTTCGAGCAGTTCTACCC
>CBFDBL010000819.1:0-2209 GCA_965603035.1 uncultured bacterium | reverse complement strand
GCTTTCGCGGCGACCCCAGCGCGGACGGTCTGGGCGGCGTGCTGCATGCTCGCGAAGAGCGCTTCGTCCATGCGCGAGAGCGCCTCGCGAAGGGGCGCGAGCGCATCGCCGCCGCGCGCGAGAAGCTCCGCGGGCCGGCGGAGGGCGATGAGGGTGGCGAAGATGGCGTCGAAGAGGTCCTGGGTGAGAGCGAGCAGCTCGGCGCGGCGCGCGTCGTCGAGAGAGCCCTCGACCGGCTCGTGGCGGGCCTGGTTGTGGAGGGAGCCGAGCTGCGCGAGCTGCTTCGTGTACGCGGCGAGGAACGCCTTGGCCTGCTTCCGACGCTCGGCCGGGTCCGCTGCGGGATCGCGTTCCACCAACGCCCGCCGACACAGCTCGAGCTGGTCGGCCGCCCGCGCGCGGAAGAGCGCCGAGGCCGTGGCGGGCCATAGCAGGCGCGTGGAGACCCATCCGACCCCGAGCGCGAGCGCGGCGAAACACATCGTGTCGTAGGACCCCTGGACATCGGTCGGCGCCGCCTTCCCGGCATAGACCGAAAGCAGCGCGATCAGCGTGCCGAACTTCCGCACCGCGTCGAGCGCTGGGCGCGAGGCGCTCACGTAGGCGAACGTCCCCGCAACCGCAAAGGCGAAGAGCAGGCCCAGCGGCAGGCGGCCCGCATGGGGAGCGAAGTAGACGATCCCGAGATCGGCCAGCAGCCAGGCGAGCAGCAGGCCAGCGCCGACCATGAAAGCGGACTGGAAGGCTCCGCCCCGGGTGGGCGTGGCGGCGACTATCAAGGCGAGCGGGGGAATCAGGTTGTTGAACCCCCAGCCCAGAACCATCGACAGCAGCACGGCAGCGCAGACGGCGATCCCGGAGCGGAGTGCGATCTGCACGCGGAAGGGGTCGAGCTTCCCGAAGCGGATGGCGCCCCACGCGGGCGCAGCGCCGGGCGCCTCTGCCCGCGCGGACTCCGACGCGAGCTGGAGGAGGGATCCTTCGAGCGAATGAAGCAGCGCCACGAGATCGCGCAGCCCGGCGGTCCAGGCCTCGAGCGATGCGTCCGTCGCCGCTCCTGCCTGGTGGCGCTCGCGCTCGGCCTCGATCCTTGCCGCGAACTGCTCGAGGCGTGTCGCGAAAGGAGACGGCGAGCGACCGGCCGCGAGGGCCTGCGCGGATTCCTCGAGGGCGGACTTCAACCCCCTGCCGAGGTCGGCGGACACCACCTGGAGGCTCGCCCACTCCGACGCCGGGCCGGACTCCACTGCGAGCAGCTGCCGTAGGACCCGCTCGCGGGAGGCCAGCGCCTCCAGCAGCAGAGCGACGTGGGTGAGGGTCTCCACCCGGGCGCGCGAGACGCCTATCTCCGTGCGCGCCGCCTCTGCGAGCCCGAGCTGCGACGCCAGCGGGCTCGGCGCGGATCGCTCGGCGCCGCCGGCCACGCCCTGCGGCCCGGGCGCCGCTTCGACGGCCGACTGGAGTGCCTCGGCGAGCTGTCGAGCACGTTCAGCCAGGCTCCTACGCAGGCTCTCCTCGCTGCGGGTGGGCCAGAAGAGCGAGTTCACGACGAGCACGATCAGGATGCCGAGCCCCACCATCGAGGCCCGCTGGAAGGCGACCGTCTCAACCTGGCCGACTCCCATCAAGGCGTCCCCGAGGATGACGGCCGTCGTGAAGGCGAAGACGTACCAGGCGTATTGGTGGCGGGGACCCGTGAAGCCATAGGCGCCGACGGCCACCACGAGGAACAAGCTGGCCAGCAGCAGCGGTGGATCCTGGGAGAAGAGGCCGAAGACGAGGATTGCGGTGAAGAAGGCCACCAGCGTGCCGAAGCTCCGCAGGATCGCCTTCGAGAGTGAGCCGCCCGCGATGGGCTGCATCACCACACATACGGTGATGAGGATCCACTTGGACTGATTTTCGACGAGGCCGGGGGCGTGCCCGAGCCAGATCGCCGCGCACACGGCCGTCGCGTAGCGAATGCCGAAGGCCGTGACGGGGGAAACGTGCGCCATCCGCATCAGGTTGCCGAGGATCGGGAAGCGCTGGACGGTCTGGGCCACGCGGAGCTCCCGGTCAGCGGCTGCGGCCGTCGCCGTCACCCGTCACGTCCATGCGCACCGTGGCGCGCATCCCCTTGCGGAGAGGGTGAGCAGGATCAGCATCGACGGGGGTGACGTCGGACATTAGGTACACAGAGTACAAGAAGAAGCAACCAGGGGATCGG
>CBFDBL010000818.1:0-2234 GCA_965603035.1 uncultured bacterium | reverse complement strand
GCTCCTCAAGAGGATCGACCCCAGCCGACTGGTGAACAACGCGAGCGGCTGGACGGACAAGAAGGTGGGCGACGTGCTCGACATTCACAGCTATCGGCGCCTGAAGCAGGTGAGCCCCGAGGCCAAGCGTGCGGCGGTCATCGGCGAGTTCGGCGGCCTCGGCCTCAAGGTCGACGGCCACACGTGGCAGCAGAAGACCTGGGGCTACACCGGCGCCTCAGGGTCCAAGCAGCTCACCGAGATGTACGTCAAGCTCCTGCGCACCCTGTGGGACCGCCACCGCCGCGACGGCCTCAGCGGCGCCATCTACACCCAGACCACCGACGTCGAGACCGAGTGCAACGGCCTGATGACCTACGACCGCGCCGTCGTCAAGTTCCTCCCCGACCTCATGGCCAAGGCCAACCGCGGCGACTTCCCGCCACCGCCCATCGTCAAGATCGTCGTCCCCACCTCGCAGCGGAAGGGCCAGACCTGGCGCTACACGACCCAGAAGCCCGGCGCCGGCTGGGAGAAGCCCGGCTTCGACGACAAGGCCTGGAAGCAGGGCCCGGGCGGCTTCGGCAAGAAGGACACTCCCGGCGCCGTCGTCCGCACCGAGTGGACGACAGGCGACATCTGGCTTCGCCGGGAAGTGGAGGTGGCCGACGCCAAGGCCGGTGAGCTGAGCCTGCGCCTCCACCACGATGAGGACGCCAAGGTCTTCGTCAACGGCGCCCTCGTCCACACGGCCGGCGGCTTCACGAGCGACTACGAGGACGTGGCCCTCAGCGCGAAGGCCCATGCCGCCTTCAAGCCAGGGAAGAACCTCGTCGCCGTCTACTGCCACCAGACCAGCGGCGGCCAGTACATCGACGTCGGCATCGTGAGGCTGATCCCCGCGGAGACACCGAAGCGGTAGCGGCGGCTATGCCGGTGGAATGCTCGGCTCAGTCGGCATCATCGGCGCTCGACGATCCTGACAGCAATCGGAGGGCTCGCCATGGCCAGTCGGATTCCGTCGGTGAAGGCCGCATGCTCGATGGCCGCTTGCGTCGCGGTCGGCGCGGCGCTGGCGGCGGCGCTGCTCGCCGCGGCAGCGCCGGAGCCGGCGGCGAAGGCCGGGGTCATCGACGCCTCGACGTTCCCCAGCCTCCAGGCCGCGCTCGACGCGGTTCCACAGGGCGGCGGCCTCGTGCGCCTGCCGCCGGGGACCTTCGAGCTGGCGGAGCCGCTCGTGCTTGCGCGCGCCGAGACCCGCGTCGAGGGCTGCGGGGCGGCGACCCACCTCGTCAACCGCAACCAGGAGGGCAAGCCCGCACTCATCATCCGGCCCGCCGACTACGAGGCGAACCGCAGAGCGAGGCTCTGGCGCGTCCAGCTCGCCGACCTCCGCATCAGTGGCAACCCCAAGAGCGGCGACGGCCTGCTCGCCCAGGGCATCAACGAGATCTACATCCACGGCCTGTCCATCGACCACAACGGCGGGGCGGGCATCCGCCTCGAGAACTGCTACGAGGACCCCCGCGTCGCCGACTCCATCCTCACCTACAACGCCGCCGCAGGCCTCCACATCCAGGCTGGCCATGACATCGTGGTCAGCGGCAACCAGTTCGAGGAGAACCAGGACGCCGTGCGCTGCATCGACAGCTTCAACCTGTGCATGACCGGCAACAACCTCGACGACCACCTCCGCCACGGGGTGGTCATCGAGAACACGTACGGCTCCGTCCTCTCGGGCAACATGATCGAGGAGTGTCGCGGCGCGGCCGTCGTGCTCGACCGCGACTCCTACGGCATCGCCGTCAGCGCCAACGTGCTGGCCCACAACACCGGCGGCGGGGTCGAGCTGCGCGACGCCTGGGGCTGCTCGGTCTCGGGCAACGCCTTCCCGTTGAGCATCGCGCACGGCGTGCAGATCGGCCCAAACAGCGGCCGCCACGCCATCACGGGCAACAGCTTCTGCAACAGCCACATCGGCGGCAAGCTCCGCCGCGTCAAGGCCGGGCAGGACACCGCGCGAGGGGTCGTGCTGGACGCCACCTCCGACGTGACGATCACCGGCAACACGTTCACCGGCCTCGCCGAGAGCGCGGTGAAGGCGACGGGCGCGTGCAAGCGACTCGTCGTCTCGGGCAACGTCGTCGCCGACGTCTCGCGGGCCGAGGCAGGTAAGCACCCGCCGCTCGACCTCGGCGACGCCAAGGTGTTGTCGGGGCAGAATGCTGTGGAGCAGGCGCGCCCCTGAAGCCGAG
>CBFDBL010000817.1:0-2255 GCA_965603035.1 uncultured bacterium | reverse complement strand
TCGGCTCGAAGCGCGGCGTGGGCTCCCGCGACCGCAGGCCGCTCATCCGCCGCCTCATCACCTGGGGCTTCAACTCTTTCCTCCGCATCGTCTTCGGGTTCACCGGCAGCGACACCCATGGGATCAAGGCCTTCCGCGCCGAGCCCGTGCGCCCGCTCGTGGACGCGTGCAGGACCCGCCGCGACGTGTTCACCACCGAGCTGGTCCTGCGGATCGAGCGGGCTGGCCTGTGGCGCTGCGAGCTGCCCCTCGAGATCGAGGAGAAGCGCCCCGCCCCCGTCAACATCATGCGGCGCGTGCCCAGCACCCTGAAGAACCTCTGGACCCTCTGGAAGGCCACCCGCACCATCGGCCGGCCCCAGGGCAAGCTCGAGCCCGTGACCGCGAACGGCAAGCCCATCGCGAGCGGCGAGGAGGGCGCGCCGGCCGAGGGCGACGCCGCGAAGATGTCCGCGACCAACGCCACGGGCTGAGCGCCCGCGCAGGAGACCGCCGTGGCCACCGGCGACGACACCCTGCCCAACGCACTGACGGTCGATATCGAGGACTGGTACCACTCGGTCCTCGAGATCGGGCCCGCGCAGTGGCCGAGCTGCGACGACCGCGTGGTGCCGGCCACCGAGCGGCTGCTGGGGTGCCTGGCCGAGCGGGGGGCGCGGGGCACGTTCTTCGTGCTGGGCCACGTGGCCGAGATGCATCCCGAGCTGGTGCCCGCGATCGAGGCGGCGGGGCACGAGATCGCCTGCCACGGCTACGCGCATCGGCTCGTCTACGACCAGTCGCCCGAGCAGTTCCGCGACGATCTCCGGCGCGCGCTGGAGCTCCTCCGCTCGCAGGCCTCGACCCCCATCCGGGGCTACCGCGCGCCCTACTGGTCGATCACCGAGCGCTCGGCCTGGGCACTCGACGTCGTCGCCGAGGAGGGCCTCGACTACGACTCGAGCATCTACCCGACGAAGACGAACCTCTACGGCATCCCATCGGCCCCCCGCTCCCCCTTCCGCCTGACCACGCCTGGGGGCCGGGAGCTGCTCGAGTTCCCGCCGTCGGTGCTCCGCTTCCCGCTGTGGCGGGTGCCGTTCGCTGGCGGCTTCTGGCTGCGGGTGCTGCCCTACTGGTTCGTGCGGTGGGCGATGAAGCGGTTCCGCCGCGGCGGCTGGCCGGGCCTCGTCTACATCCATCCGCCCGAGTTCGACCCCGACAAGCCTCGGGTGCCGATGTCGCTCTTCGGGCGTGTGCTGCACTACTCGCGGCTCAAGGCGCTGGCGGTGAAGATCCCGCGGCTGCTCGGCGACTTCGACTTCGCCCCGCTCGGCGAGCTGCTCGACCGCTGTGCGGCGGAGCGGGACCTGGCGACATGGTCGCTGGCTCCCGCCGGGTCCGTGACCGGCGGCGGCGAGGGGGACCACTGATGAGCACGCCTGCCGAGTCCGCAGCTCGGCCCGATGGCTTCGTGGGCCTGAACATCGGGTGTGGCTCGAACGCCTTGGCGGGCTGGACCAACTGCGACCGGAGCTTCTGCTCCATTGCCTTCAAGCTCAAGCGCGGCCTGGGACTGCCGCGCTACCGCAAGTTCCGCGGCCTCGCCTGCGTTGGCGTGGATGCGAAACGCCGGCTGCCGTTTGGCTCGGGCACGGTGGACGCGGTCTACGAGCAGCACATGCTGTACGCCTTCGAGGCCGACGAGACGCGCCGCTTCCTCGCGGAGTGCTACCGGGTGCTCAGGCCGGGGGGGCGGATCCGGCTCAACGAAGACAACCTGCGCACCGTCGTGGAGCGCTACCTCGCGGGCGACAGCGCGCTCATCGACTACGCGGCCCGGGCCCCGCACGTGCGGTGCTCCGGGGTTGCCACGGCGGGCGACGCGCTCTCGGCCATCCTGAAAGCCTGGCGCAGCCTCCGCTGGCTCTACGACGTCGAGTCGCTCTCGGCGCATCTGGCCGAGGCAGGCTTCACGGCGGTGGCGGGCCGCGACTTCCGCGACAGCGCGCTGCCCGACATCGAGGTTCTCGAGAAGGACAACACGGATAGCGTCCTCGGCCAGATATGGCTCGAAGGCGTCAAGCCACAGGCCTGCTGAGCGCGCCGTGGCGCGCGCTGTCGGGCACACGAGGGGACATCGTGGTTGCGTCCGCCGACACTGAGCAGCCCGCCGGGGCGCCGGAGGCGCCCTCGCCTGGCAGCAGCCAGATGCCGCCGAACGAGGAAGCGGCCCGCGCGGCGCGCCAGATGGGCCGCCGGCAGGCGCTGCTGTG
>CBFDBL010000816.1:0-2255 GCA_965603035.1 uncultured bacterium | reverse complement strand
CGAGGGTGGCCTCGACCTGGTCCTCGGTCAGTCGGTCGGCGACCTCCACGTGCAGCTCGTAGCGCTCGCGGTGGCGGAGGTAGCCCTGGCGCAGGAGCTTGAAGGGCTGGACGTCGGCGCGGCGGAACCGCCTGGGCAGGTGGTCCACGTGCCTCTCGAGGGCGGCGAGACGCTTCTGAGCCTCGGCGGCCTCGAGGCTGCGGGGATGGCGGGCGACGAGCTGCCGGTAGAGGGCGAGGACGTGGGGCTTGGCGCCGTCGCGGGCCTCGGTGGCGGCGGCCTGGCCGAGCAGCGCGGCCGGCACGAGCGGGCTGCCCGGCGCCCGCGCCGGCACGGCGGCGTAGGCGGCGATCGCGTCGTCGAGCCGCTTGAGCCCCTCGAGCACCTGCGCGCGCAGCAGCAGCGCCTCGGGCGCCAGAGCCGCCCTGGGGTAGCGGGCGATCAGCTCGTCGAGCAGCCGCAGCGCACCCGCCGCGTCGCCGCGGTCCCGCGCACCCACCGCGCCGAAGAAGCGCCGCACCGGGCCGTAGTCGTCCTCCTGGTTCGCCGCCATCAGCGCCACGAGCTGCTGCGCGCGCCCCGCTGCGGGAGCCGTCGCGTGCTGCCGCACCACCAGCTCCAGCTCCGCGCGCGCCGCCGCCACGTCACCGGTCACCTCCAGGTACGTCCGCGCGATCACGAACCGCGCCTCCGGCACACGAGCGTCCTGCGGGAACTGGTGGATGAAGCGCCGGAACTCCAGCACCGCGAACGGCGCCTCCCGCGTGCGCGACAGCGACTGGGCGAACGCGTACTGCCGGTCCGCCGCCCCAGGGGCCCCCGCGCCCGCCAGCGCTCCGAGCGCCACCACCCATGCCGCCGTCACCGCCGCCCACTGCATCCTGGTCATCGCGCACTCTCCTGACCGCCGCCCCGCCCCCGCGTGGCGCTTGGCTAGTCCTTTGAGGGCCACTCGGCCTCCGCCTCCTCGACGAGGTAGCAGAAGCGCTTCCACGTGAACTCCCGGCCCGACACCGGGCAGCGCAGCGTCACCTCCTTCGGGTCCGCCGCGACCACCTCCCAGTCGCCCTGGCGAGGCCCGTCGGCGACGCGCAGCCGCTGGCCCGGCGTGAACGGGTACTGACCGAAGACGGCGACCCGCTCCTTCGCCATCGGCGAGACCCCCACTCATTCAGGCGCCACGGGAAACTGGATCTCCGTGCGGAACGTCGCCGGGTCCCCCGCGCCGTCGGGGCCGGGGTGCACGAGGTAGATCTCGCGCGGCGCGCCCGTGACGGTCGCGCCCTGGTAGTCGAGCCAGGCGACGAACTCGGCGTAGTGCGCAGGGATCTCGCTGTAGGGGCCCTCGACCACGGCGGCGAGCACATCGGTGGCGGGCAGCGTGCGGACCGCCACCTCGCCCGAGCCAGCCGTCCCCTCCGCCACGGGCAGACACACCTCGAAGCGGCCCGCCCCCCAGTCGAACTCGCCCGGCGCCGCGAGGAACACCGTGAACGGCTGCCCCGTCACCGCGACCCCCGCCTGTCGCGCCCAGCCATAGAGCCGGTGGTGCACGCTGCCGATCTCGCTGTACGAGCCCGCATGCTCGACGACGGCGGCCGTGCATGCACCCACCCGTTTGCGCTCCGGCTGCTCCATGGCCCTTCCTGTTCTATGGGTCGGGCGAGCCGCGAAACCCGGCGGCTCCCGCTCCCCGCATTGTATCGCCCCTGGCGCGCCGGATCAAGGAGCAAGCAACCAGCAAGCGCGGCCCCAGAGGCCGATGTCCTCGTCCTCCTCGGGACCTCGTCACTCGCGCTCCCCCTGCCCCCGCGCACGCACGCGCAAGGGCCGCGCATGGCCACAGCCGTTGCACCCGTTTCCCGCCATCGCAAGCCATCCTCCCGCATCACCGCGTCGCTGCCTGGGAGCCTGTTTCAGCCATGGCAGGGCTCCCTGGCGAGACGGGAGAGCGAAGCTCCCGCTCAGCCGCAGACGGGGCCTGCACCCCATGGAGAGGCCCGTCCGCCGCAGGCGGCCGGCGGCCCGCCGAGATGATTCCACACTTTCGAAAGTGTGGAATCATGCGGCGAGGCCCCCCTGAGGTCGGTGGCTGTGGCTGGCAGAGCACGCTCTCAGCTCGACTCTCGCCATTCGCTAAGGTGCTCGCGCAGCCCTCACGGAGACGAAGAAGACCGCGAGAGATCGATATCGAAGTGTAACATTTCAGCCGACCGAGGTCCCATCGTCAGGCAGCGGAGGCAACGAGCCGGTGC
>CBFDBL010000815.1:0-2319 GCA_965603035.1 uncultured bacterium | reverse complement strand
ACCGGCGGCGGCCTCACTGGTCTTGGGGGAGGCGGAAGGTGCCCCCGTCACCAGCGTCGTGCAGTCGTAGGGGGAGCACTACCAGCGGCTTCGGGCGGAGCCCGCCGCGGCGGCTCAGGGGCGAGCTTGTTGCAGTGGCTGGTGCGACACTGCCTAACCGAAATGTACAGCCTTAGCCAGGGGCAAGCTGCTTACTGCACGGCCGGTCGCACTCTGGTCGCACTGGTCGCCGCCTCGCCCCATGCCGGGGAAGGTGAGGGTCGCCTCGCCCTTGAGGGCGCGGGCGAACAGGTCGGCCAGGAACGACTCCGACGCGGGCTGCGCCGCTCGCAGTGACAACCTGTGGAGAAGCCCTCGCTTCTGCTCACGACAAACCAAAGTGCACACTCGATCATGCGTCAGGGTCACGCGCGCTGCTTGACAGCCGTCGGGAGGCGCGGTACGATGCGGCCCCGTCGGGCGTGCGGGGTGGCAGGAGGCCGAGCGTGGCGAGCGCGGGCGAGTACATCTTCGGCGTGGACCTCGACGGGGTGTGCGCGGACTTCTACGAGGGGATCCGCCCGTTCGCGGCCGAGTGGCTGGGGGTGCCCGAGGACGAGCTGCCGCGGGAGGTGAGCTACGGGCTCAGCGAGTGGGGCCTCGACCCGGCGGCCGAGGGCTACCGCAAGTTCCACCAGTTCGCCGTCACCCAGCGCGAGCTCTTCAAGGTCCTCCAGCCGGTGGAGGGCTGCCCCCAGGCCATGCGCCGGCTCTCCGAGGCGGGCGTCCACATCCGCATCATCACCCACCGCCTGTTCGTCAAGTACTTCCACAAGCAGGCCATCTCGCAGACCATCGACTGGCTCGACCACCACGGCATCCCGTACTGGGACCTGTGCTTCCTCCAGCAGAAGGCCCACGTGGGCGCCGACATCTATATCGACGACTCCGAGCGCAACATCCGCGAGCTGCGCCGGCTAGGCCTCAAGGTCATCATCTTCAGCAACTCGACGAACCGGCACCTCGACGGCCTGCGGGCCGACTCCTGGCTCGACGTCGAGCGCCTCGTGCTCGACGATCTCGCCCGCTGGCGCGAGGCCGCGGCGCCCGTCGTCCCCCCAGGCTGACCCTTAGTCTTCCCTATTGCACAGTGGGCGTCAGGGCGTCGTCGAAGGCGACCCAGGCGCCGGCGTGGGCGATGGAGAGCCGGACCGCCTCGTTGATCGCCGTGCCGACGAGCGCCTGGGAGGGCAGGGCGCGCACGGGCTCGAGCTCGGCGATGAGCTCGCGGCGCCGCGCCCGCGCCGCGTCGGGACCCAGGCCAGCCGTCTCCGCCGCGAGGCGGCCCACGTCCACGATCCCCTGGACGATGCTGTCGTAGCCGTAGCCGACCCACTCGATGCGCTCGGGGGCGTCGGGGTCGGCGTAGCCCTTGAAGAAATTCGGGTTGAAGTGCTCGAAGCCGTCGGCCTGGGTGCAGAAATAGCAGTTGCGGTCCTTGTGGTCCGCCCAGTACTCGCCCTGGGTGCCAGTGAGCTGGAGGCCCTGCTTGGTCAGGGCCGTGTGGCCGTCGGGCAGGACCCACGAGGTCTGGATGTAGAGCACCGAGCCGTCCCGCCACTCGATGACGGCCTGGGTCGCGTCGAAGGCGTCCTTGCCGAGGCCGGGGAGCAGCTTCTTCTGGCCGAAGGCGATGAGGCGCCTGGGCAGCAGCCCTGTGATGAAGTAGTAGGCGTCGGCGTAGTGGACGCCGATGTACTCGAAGGGCGAGCTCTCGCCGCACCAGCGTGCGAACCAGCGGAGCGGCATCTCGCGGCGCTCCTCGATCCAGGCGTGGCCGCAGAGCATCTCGCCCAGGTCGCCGCGGGCGAAGCGCGTCTTGGCCGCGCGGATGGCGCGGTCGTGGCGCTTGTGGTAGTCGGTCAGCACGTAGACGCCGGCCTCGCGGGCCGCGGCGCGGATGGCGCGGGCCTCGGCCGTCTTCAGGCACAGCGGCTTCTCGACGATGCAGTGCTGGCCCCGCTCGACGGCGGCCAGCACCATCTGGGTGTGCAGGTGGTCGGGCGTGGCGACGACCACCAGGCCGCCCGCGCCGAGCTGGTCGAGCGCCTCGAGATACGCCTCGGGGCAGCTCGCCTCCGGGTCGGTCGCCGCGGGGTCGGGGAAGCCGGCGAGCGGCTCGTCGGCGAACAGCTCCCGGCAGCGCTGCACCGTCGCGGCCCTGCGGCTCGCCAGGGCCACCTCGCCGATGCGCCCCCGCCGCCGCTCCTGGAAGAGCGTGGGCAGGATGACTTCCTGCGTGATCATCCCGCCGCCGATCACCACGGCCGGCAGCCGGCC
>CBFDBL010000814.1:0-2327 GCA_965603035.1 uncultured bacterium | reverse complement strand
TCAGCCCGCTCGACGACCTCAACCGCCACCAGAGCACCAACGACACCTACCCGACGGCGCTCAAGGTCGCCGCCATCGGCCTGCTGCGGGCGCTCGAGCGCGAGGTGATCGCCCTGCTCGAGGCCTTCCAGCGCCAGGAGCGCGCCACGGCCCACGTCGTCAAGGTCGGCCGCACCCAGCTCCAGGACGCCGTCCTCACGACGGTGGGCCGCGAGATGGCCGCCTACGCCGAGGCCTTCGCGCGCGACCGCTGGCGCATCCACAAGTGCGAGGAGCGGCTCCGCGTCGTCAACCTCGGCGGCACTGCCATCGGCACCGGCCTCGGCGCTCCCCGACGCTACATCTTCCGCGTCGTGGACCACCTCCGCGACGTCACCGGCCTCGGCCTCGCCCGCGCCGAGAACCTCGTCGAGGCCACCCAGAACACCGACGTCTTCGTCGAGGTCAGCGGCATCCTCAAGGCACTCGCCAGCAACCTGCTCAAGATCGCCACCGACCTGCGCCTGCTCGGCAGCGGCCCCGAGGCCGGCTTCGGCGAGCTCCGCCTGCCCGCGCGCCAGGCCGGCTCGTCCATCATGCCCGGCAAGGTCAACCCCGTGATCCCCGAGGCCGTCTCCCAGGCCGCCATCGTCGTCATGGCCAACGACCAGGCCATCGCTACCGCCTGCTCGATGGGCAACCTCGAGCTCAACGCCTTCCTCCCGCTCATCGCCGACGCGCTGCTCGGCAGCCTCAGCCTGCTGACACAGGCCTGCACCATCTTCCGCCAGCACTGCGTCGCCGGCATCGAGCCCGACGAGGCGCGCTGCCGAGCCCATGTCCAGGGCACCACCGCCGCCGTCACGGCCCTCGTCGAGCGGCTCGGCTACAACACCGCCCAGGCCATCGCCACCGCGGCGCGCGAGACCGGGCGGAGCGTCCGCGACGTCGCGCTCGAGGGCGGCCACCTGGCCGCCGAGGAGTTCGACCAGCTCGTCTCCGCCGAGGCCGTCACACGCCTCGGCTCGCCGATGAAGAAACGCGACCGATGAGAAAGACACCCAAGGGCTTCCGCCTCCATATCGGCCTGTTCGGCCGGCGCAACGTCGGGAAGTCGTCGCTGCTCAACGCCATGACGCGGCAGAACGTCTCCATCGTGAGCCACGTCGCGGGCACGACGACCGACCCGGTCGAGAAGCCCATGGAGCTTCTGCCGGTCGGCCCCGTGCTGTTCATCGACACGGCGGGCATCGACGACGTGGGCGCGCTGGGCGAGCTGCGGGTGGACCGCACGCGTCGGATCTTCGATCGCACGGACATCGGGGTGGTCGTGTGCGCCGAGGGCGCCTGGGGCGAGTTCGAGGAGGGGATCCTGGGCGAGCTGCGCCGTCGCGAGACCCCCGCCATCGTCGTCTTCAACAAGACCGACCTCGGCGAGCCCGACGGCGCGCTGGTCCGGCGGCTCAAGAAGTTCGGGGTCGCGCGGGTGCGCACCGTGGCGCCGAAGGGCGACGGCATCCTCGACCTGCGCGAGGCGCTCATCAAGACCGCGCCCGACGAGTTCATCAACGCGCCCGCCATCATCGGCGACCTCGTCCCGGCCGGCGAGCTGGTAGTCCTCGTGGTGCCCGTCGACCTCGAGGCGCCCAAGGGCCGCCTCATCCTGCCGCAGGTCCAGAGCATCCGCGACATCCTCGACAACGACGCCTACTGCATGGTCGTCAAGGAGCGCGAGCTGCGCGACGCCCTCGACCGCCTCACGCGCCCGCCGGCGCTCGTCGTCACCGACTCCCAGGCCTTCCTCAAGGTGGCCGGCGACACGCCGCGCGACGTGCCCATGACCTCCTTCTCCATCGTCTTCGCCCGCTGCAAGGGCGACCTGGTCGAGTTCGTCCGGGGGGCCATGGCCATCGAGAGCCTGCGGCCCGGCGACCACGTCCTCGTGGCCGAGGCCTGCTCCCACCATCCCATCGGCGACGACATCGGGCGCGTGAAGATCCCGCGCTGGCTCCGCCAGTACGTCGGCGGGCGCCTCGAGTTCACCCACGTCCAGGGCCACGACTTCCCCGACGACCTCAGCCCCTTCGCCCTCGTCGTCCACTGCGGCGCCTGCATGTGGAACCGCCGCGAGATGCTCTCGCGCATGATCCACTGCCGCCAGGCCGGCGTGCCCATCGCCAACTACGGCATGACCATCGCCTGGTCGCTCGGCATCTTCGAGCGCGCCCTCGAGCCCTTCCCAGCCGCACTCGAGACCTACCGCGAGCTCGCCCGAGCCGAGACCCCCCGCTGAGCCCACGCCGCGGCACCTCGCTTTGACAGCGCGGGGGACGCGGCTATCATAGGGG
>CBFDBL010000813.1:0-2334 GCA_965603035.1 uncultured bacterium | reverse complement strand
GCCTCGCGGCGCCCCTCCGCGTCCTCGCCGCCCTCCACCTCGCCGCCGCCCTCACCCACTCCCTCCGCTTCCTCACGGCCGACTGCACCCTCGCCCGCGCCGCCAAGCAGCTCGGCGTCGGAATGAGAGGGTTGAATTCTCGCCGGAGGGTTGCTTTTTCGCCAATTGGGCGCTACCCTTGCGCGTGCGCCCGCCGTACGCCCCAGGCTCAAGCTGCTTCGGAGGCGTATCTCGCATGGCCCCAACTCGTTGCGTTGCCCTGGCCTTCGACCCCCACCGCCTCGATCGCCAGCAGAGCCTGATCCTCGCCGGAATCCATCGCTTCGCCGAGCGCGCCCCCCACTGGCGATGCGTCTTCGACCCCGGCGCCATCTGGCACCTGCCCGGCCCCTACCATGGCCTCCTCGCCACCGGCGGCGCGGACACGGTCGCCCGCAGTGCCCAGGCCGGCGTGCCTGCCGTCTTCGTCACTTGGCGCGCCTTCAACATCGGCGGGGCCACCCGCGTCGTCGAGAACCGCTGGACGGCTGGCCGCCGCGCCGGCGAGCACCTCCACCAGCGGGGCTATCGCTCCTTCGCCCACGTCGGCGTCGTCCAGCACGTCCCGTCGGAGATCGAGCGCAGGGAGTTGCGCCGCTGGCTGGGCGGCAGGGGCCTCTCGGCAACCACGCGCGTCCTCTCACGGCGCCGTCACCGCACGACCCCGCGGTGGGAGTCGGACCTCGGCCTCCTCCGCGGATGGCTCAGGAGCGTCGACAAGCCGGTGGGTATCCTATGCACCCTCGACGCCGTGGCCCACACCCTCGCCGACATCGCGCGGCGCCTGGGACTCCGCGTGCCCCAGGACGTGGGCCTCATCGGCGGCGGCAACGACGTGCCGCTCTGCGAGCTCGAGGAGCCCACCCTCACCAGCATCGAGTACCACTACGAGACCGTGGGACACCGCGGCGCCGAACTCCTCGACCGCCTCATGGACGGCGAGCCGCGGCCGCGCCGCAACGTCCTCATCCCCCCGACCCTCGTCCCGCGCGGGTCCACCGACCTCCTTGGCTTCGGCGACCCCTGCGTCGCCCGCGCCCTCGACCACATCGCCGCCCACCTCGCCGACCCCATTCGTGCGGCCGATGTCGCCGCCGCCTCCGGCCTCAGCCAGCGCCAGCTCACCCGCCGCCTCCGCGACGCCCGCGGATGCACGATCGCCCGAGCGATCCTCCGCTCCCGCCTCGACGAAGCCCGCCGCCTCCTCGAGACCACCGACCTCCCCCTCGCCGCCATCGCCGCCCGCACCGGCTTCCCCACCCGCCGCGCCCTCACCGCCGCCTTCCGCGCCGAGTTCGGCACCCCGCCGAGCGCCTACCGCCAACAGCCTCCGTCGTAGCGACAAGCGGCTCGCCTGTCGACCTGCATGCGCAAGCGAGCCGCTTGCGGCCACGGCTGGCCCCGAATGCGCTTGACATCCGTGGGGCAATGTGTACACTTAGAGTGTAGTCTTGAGGAGCCGCACGATGGACGACGTGAACCTGAAGGAAGCGCGGCGGCGCCTGGGCCAGCTCGTGGATGCGGCGGAGCGCGGCGAGACCGTCGTCATCACCCGACGCGGCAGGAAGGTCGCGCGCCTGGTGCCCATCCGCGACCGGGCCCGGCCCGGCCTGCCCGACCTCACCGACTTCCGCGCGTCCCTGAAGCCCAAGGGCCGCAGCCTGACCGACGAGCTGCTCGCCCAGCGCGAGGAAGAGCGCTCGTGAGGCACTACCTCGACACCAGCGTGCTCACGTCGTACTACTGCCCCGAGGCCCGCAGCGCGCGGGTCCAGCGCCTGCTCTCGAAGCTCGAAGGCCCCACGGTGAGTCCGCTGGTCGAGGTCGAGCTCTACTGCGTCGTCGCGCGCAAGGTGCGCAGTGGCCAGCTCGACGCCTCGGAGGCCCGCCGCATCTTCGCCCAGTTCCAGGTCCACCTCGCCGAGCCGCGCTACCACATCGTCCCCATCGGCGCCGCCGAGTATGCCCTCGCCCGCGACTGGATCGCCGGGCTCGCCGTGCCCCTGCGCGTCCTCGACGCCCTCCACCTCGCCGCCGCCTTCGCGGGCTCGCTCCGCCTCCTCACCGCCGACCGCTCCCTCGCCCGCGCCGCCGAGCAGCTCGGCGTCGAGCACAGGCTGATCGCCTGAGGAGATTCCGAGTGAGACTATGACGACAGGAACCTGGATGCCTTCGGACGAGGAGCGGAGGGCGCTGGCGTACCAAGCGCATAACTCGACTGTGCGCATCGTGAACCTTGCGGCGAGAGAGAAGGGCGGCAGTGGTGTTGCGGTGAAGCTTGGGACGAGGTACTTCG
>CBFDBL010000812.1:0-2335 GCA_965603035.1 uncultured bacterium | reverse complement strand
CCCCCGGCGGTCTGCTATCACACCTGGGCAGGTGTGATATCTTTGCCGCAGTGGTCGGCGTTGCGCGCGGGGCAGTGGTGGGGGCGAGAAGGGGGGAGCGCGGGGGCGGCGACCGACGGTCTCCTATCACACCTGGGCAGGTGTGATATCTCCGGCGCAGTGGTGGCGGCAATGAGGGGGGAGCGCGGGTGCGGCCCCCGGCGGTCTGCTATCACACCTGGGCAGGTGTGATATTCCTGCTGGAGCGGTGGCGGTGCGCGCGGAGGAGCGGCGGGCAGCCTCTGGCGGACCAGTGTCACACCTGGGCAGGTGTGATACCTTTGTCGGATGGGTCGGCGGTCGAGGATGGGGGAGAGCAGGGGGACGTGAGGGCCTGCAAGCACGCGGCGGGTGGGGCAGGGAGGAGGCACGGGGGGGGCGCGGGCGAGGTCATTCGAGGTTGGTGTGCTTGGCGAACATGCTGTGGGGGGAGGCGCCTCGGCGCTCCTGGAGCAGGAGCACGAGGGCGTCGAGGTAGACGAGGAGGGCCTGCTCGAAGAGGGTGGAGCCGAACTGGACGGAGGGGACAGTGCGCGCGGCCTTGGTCGGGGCGTCGAGCACGATGGCGATGTCGGCCAGCTCGGCAAGCGGCGTGCCGGGCGCGGCGGTGACGGCGGCGACCGCGGCGCCGACGTCGTGCGACACGCGGGCACGATGGCAGGTGATGGCCGTCTCGCCGGAGGCGGAACAGGCGATGCACAGGTCGCCGGCCTGTATGGCCGGCGTCACGGTCTCGCCGCACACGTAGGCCGTCATCCCGAGGTGCACGAGCCGCATGGCGAAGGTGCGCGCGACGATGCCCGTCCGGCCCTCGCCTGCGACGTAGAGCCGGCGCGCACCGGCCACGGCCTCGAGCAGGCGCCCCGTCGCCGCGAGATCCGCGCGGCGGAACACGCTGCCCGCCTCGTCGAGCACGGTGTGAATGGCTTCGGCGATGTCCATAGCGCGTCCGTTGCAGCGAGGTGACGGTCGGCAGGCCAGTATACCCGGGGCGGCCCCTGGCGGCAAGCATCACGGGCGGTGCGGGACGACGCGCACGGTGCCCTCGGCGTCGCGGTCGCCGTCGATGGCGATGCGGCAGTCGAGGAAACGCTCGATGATGCGGGCGTTGGTGAGCAGGTGGCTGGTGACGCGCGGGAGGAGGAAGTGCGACGGGCCGTCGGCGAGGGCGAGCGGGAGGATGAGCTGGTCGGCGGCGTGCTGGTCGAGAGCGCCGCGGGTGGCGAGGAAGGCGAGCAGGTGGTCGCAGGCCTCGTCGGCGACGGTCTCGGCGCGCTTGCCGCGGGCGCCGAGGGCGTCGCAGCAGGCTCTGGCGCCGCCGTCGAAGGTCGCGAGGAGGTGCAGCGCGGTGCCCTTGCCGCGCGAGGGCAGCTCGGCGAGCGCGATGCCGGCGTCGAGGCCCGCGTCGCGGAGGCGGGCCATGGCCCTGCGGCGCTGGCGCTCGGCGATCGAGCGCGGCAGCCCGCTGACGGCGGAGACCCCCTCGATGCGCTCGAGCCTGCCGCGCGGCCCGAGCGCGAGCGGGCGGATCGCCGAGGCGGGACGCACCGTGGCTCGGATCTCGCCCCCGCCCTCGGGGTAGTAGCCGGCGCGGACCAGCGCGAGCTCGACCTCGATGCCGAGACGCCGCAGCAGCACCGCCCACTGCCGGTCGAGGAAGTGGAACGTCGGCGCGAACGACACGTGGGTGCCGCCCGCGATCGTCAGCACCGTGCGGCCCCGCGCCAGGGCGAGCGGCAGGGCGAGCGTGTGGAGGACGAGCGACGTCGAGCCCGCCGTCCCGATGTCGAAGCGGTAGGTGCCGCTCTTCACGGGGCCAGGGGCGAAGCGGACGCAGCGGGAGCCGACCCGCGCGCCGTCCACGTCGGCGGAGCAGATCCTGGCGGAGGCCTTGACGCCCGTGAGGTGCTGCGGGCGCAGGCCGGGCCTCTTGCGGCCCGCGCGCAGGTTGACGATCTCGAAGGGCCGGCCCGTGACCATCGACAGGGCGAGCGCCGTGCGCAGGATCTGCCCGCCGCCCTCGCCCTGCGAGCCGTCGATCTCGACGAGACCCCTCGCCATCGTGCCGCTCCTTGCCCGCGGTCCACAGCATTGCTATAATACCGCCCCATGGGCAAGAAGACAACGAAACGGCACGATCGCCTGGTGTTCCTCGACCGCGACGGGGTGATCAACAACGAGCCGGCCGAGCCGGGCTGGGCCTTGCGCTGGGACGACTTCGAGTTCGCCGACGGCGCGCTAAGCTTCACGATCCCCGAGCTTCCGGCAGCCGCCGAATGGCGCTCGGATAAGGAAT
>CBFDBL010000811.1:0-2361 GCA_965603035.1 uncultured bacterium | reverse complement strand
TGGCGGCGATGCCCTGCTCGTAGAAGGTGCGGTAGTTGAAGCGCCCGTCGGGCTTCTGGTTGGCCTTGAGCCATCGCAGGCCGCGGGTGACGGTGCCCTTGTAGGGGCCGCGGACGTGGGTGTAGCCGGCGCCGAGGAAGGCGAGGAGTGCGAGCCCTGTGCAGCCGACGTCCCAGTGGTTCTTGCCGCCCCATCGCTTGCAGCTCCAGCGGCCGTCCTTCTCCTGAGCCCTGGCGAGCCAGCGCAGGCCGGCGCCGACGGCGCTCTCGGCGCCGTAGCTCGAGCCGCCGCGGCCGCCGATGGCGCGGGCCTTGCCGACGTCGCTGCGGCCCGAGTAGATCCCCCGGTTGTACACGTTGGCGGCCTGGACGCCGAACACCGGGGTGGACGAGGGCGGATCGATGGCCTCGATGGGGCGCAGGTCGTCCTTGAAGAGCTCGTCGACGAGCGGCATGTCAAGGTCGGGGCCGGGCTCCTTGAGGCTCGGCCGCTGGGAGTGGAGCGGGATGTCCTCGATGGGCACCTCGAGGTCCTCCTCGAGGTCGTCCGGCTCGTAGATCTCCGGCTCCTCGATCTCCTCGCGGGTGTCCTCGACCAAGTTCACCCCGACGGGCACGTAGAGGACCTCGTCGTCGGGCGGGCGGTGGGGGCACAGCCAGAGGATGAGCAGGACGAGGGCGTGGACGAGGAAGGAGATGCACCACCAGGGCGAGCGGCGCAGTTGCGCGGCGACGAAGAGCCAGGCCTCGCTCGGCTCGGCCTCGGCGTGCTCGTCGAGCTCGGCCTCGAGCTCCTTCTCCTCCTCGCGCTCGTCGATGCGCTCGCGGCACGTGGTGCAGACGATGTCCGCACCCTCCAGCACCGCGCCGCACACCGGACACTTCCGCTCCATCGATTCCCTCTCGGAGCAGCCCTCTCTGGGTTCCGTTGGGGATTATAGCCGCTGGGGAGCGGATCTGCAAGCCGGCGGCAGGGGAAGGCGGGTCTAGTCGGTGTGGGCCTCGGGCGTCTGGGGGGTTTGGGTGGGGATGGTGAGGGTGAAGCGCGCCCACTGGCCGGGCTCGGACTCGGCCCAGATGCGTCCGCCGTGTCGCTCGACGATCTCGCGGCTGACGAAGAGGCCGAGGCCGGAGCCGTGGGCCTTGGCCGCGGGATGGTTGAGGCGGACGAACTTGCCGAAGAGCTTGGGCAGGTCGTCGGGCCCGATGCCCTCGCCCTCGTTCCACACGCTCAGGCGCAGCGCGCCGTCGGCCTCGTCGGCCTCGATGACGATGCGCCCGCCCTGGCGCCCGTACTTGACGGCGTTGCTCACCAGGTTGTCGACCACGATGCGCACGAGCGCGGGGTCGGCGACGAGCTCGAGGCGGTCGGGCGCCTGGAGCTCCACCTCCATGGCGGCATCGTCGAGCTGGGGCTTGCACTGGGCGAGGACGGGCTCGAGGATGTCGGCGCGCAGGTCGAAGGGCCGGCGGTCGAGGGCGAGCTCGCCCTTCTCGATGCGCGCGAGGTTGAGGTAGTTGAGGATCATCTCCGAGAGGTACTGGGCGTTGTCGACGATGGCCTCGATGCAGTCGCGCTGCTCGCCGTCGAGGGGCCCGAAGTAGCCGTCGCGCAGGGCGGAGGCGTTGAAGATCATGGAGGCGAGCGGGCTCTTGAGCTCGTGGGTGACGAAGCCGAGCATCTCCATGTAGTCGCGGTTGAGCTGGGTGAGCTGGGCGTTGGACTGCTCGAGGTCGAGGTTGCGCTGTCGGAGCTGGTCGTCGCGTACTTGGATGGCCTCGGCCATGTGGTCGAAGGCCTCGACGAGTGCCCTGACCTCGCGCGAGGGCCGCGAGGGGCGCGGCCGGTAGCCGAAGTCGCCGTCGGCGAGGCGGCGGGAGGCGACGACGAGCTCGCCGAGCGGGTGGGCGATGGTGTGGGCGAGGACGAGCGACAGGGCGATGGAGACGACGATGGCGAGGCCCGCGGGGGTGAGGAAGCTGCGGAGGATCGCGTTGCGCTGATCGGTGTACTTCCGCTCGAGGATGCCGACGTAGAGGATGCCGATGACCTTCTCGCGCGGGCCGACGATCGGCTCGTAGGACGACAGGTACCAGTCGTTGACGACGAAGGCCCGCTCGTACCACGTGCGGCCGTTCTCCAGCACGCGGTCGTAGACCTCCTCGCTGACGCGCGTGCCGATGGCGCGGTTGCCCTTGTCGTCCGTCACGTTGGTCGCGACGCGGACGTCCCACTGGAAGATGGTCACGGTGCCGAGCCGCTTGCCCTCGTAGGTGCGGTCGCCGAACACGCTGTCGCCGATGCCGTCCACGATGGCCCAGTTGCGGTTCAGGAGCACGCCGCCGTAGAGTGCGCCGAGCA
>CBFDBL010000810.1:0-2364 GCA_965603035.1 uncultured bacterium | reverse complement strand
CCCCGCCGTGAGCCGCGCGAGGTAGGGGGTGACGAACTCGTCGAACGTGGCGGGCGAGAGGAACGGGGCGTCGTTGAAGCAGTAGTCGGCGCAGAGCGCGAAGCCGTCGAGGGCGCCGTGGCGGGCGAAGCGCTCGCCGCGGGCCAGCGCGCTGTCCACCCGCTGCGCGGCCTTGTCCTTCATCGCCTGGGGCTGCTCGGCGAGCTGGACGACGAAGTCGGTCATGCTGCCGCCGCTGGGCAGGCCGTAGGTCGCGTCGCCGTGGAGGAAGAGGGCGTAGTCCATGCCCGACAGCTCGCGGATGAGCTCGAGGGCCCGCAGGGTCTCGTCCTCGCTCTTCCAGCCGCCTGGGGGGTGGAAGAAGATGCCGGCGTGCTCGAAGCGTCGGGCGGTGGCGACGTAGAGGTCGGCGACGTCGCGGCGGTGGAGGTCGCGCTCGGCGTCGCTCATCTGCTCCCACTGGCCGTAGCTGCGCTGCGACGGATGCACCCGCCCAAACGCCTCCATCGTCAGGAAGAAGACCAGCTCGAAATGGGGCACCCGCCCCGGCGGCTGCTTCCCCTCCAGGGCCATGATGAAGGACTCGCGCGGGGTCATCGCCTCTCCTCGCGGCTCAGCGGACGCTGAGCTGCTCGTAGACCTGGTTGTAGTAGAGGCAGGCCTCGACGGGGGTGTTGGCGGGGATGTGGTTGCCGACGGCCATGAAGAAGCCGGGCTTGTCCTTGCCGATGGCCATGCAGCGCTCGACCTCCGCGCGGATCGCGCCCTCGGAGCCGCTGAGCAGGATGCGGGTGTCGGCGTTGCCGAGGAAGAAGTGGGTGTCGCCGTAGCGCTCGGCGATGATGGCCATGTCGGTGGTCGGCTCGAGCACGAACCCGCTGACGCCCACGTCCACCAGGTCGTCGAGGAACTCGGTGTAGTTGCCGTCGGAGGTGAAGGCGATCTTCTTGCCGGCGGCGAGCAGCGGGGCGAAGTAGCGGCGGTAGTTGGGGAAGATGTAGGCGCGGTACCAGTCGGGGTGGATGAAGGGCCCGGAGGTCCAGACGATGTCGTCGTGGACCATGACGACGGGGACGTCGGCGTCGGCGAGGGCGTCGTAGTACTGCTGCATCCAGGCGGCGTAGCGGTGGGCGAGCTGGCCGAAGCGCTGGGGGTCGATGCCGGCCGCGAGCAGGAGCATGTCCCAGCCGAAGATGTCGATGAAGCCGCTGATCAGCGTGGTGTAGACGCCGGTGGTGACGACCTCGTCGGGCAGTGCGGCCTGGCGGGTGCGGTAGCTGGTCTCGAAGCGGCGGGTCAGCTCCGCCTGGCCCTTGGTGCCGTAGGCCTCCCAGGGGTCGAAGTCGAGGACCTGCTCGGGGTCGGAGAAGGGGCAGTGGATGGTGTCGCGTCGGTCGACGCCGCCGGCGGCGTACTCGGCGTGGCCCATGTCGGTGTGCAGGCCGCCGAACTCGCCGCGGCCGATGAGCGTGCCCCAGGCGAAGTCGTAGCGCCAGGCCCTGCGGAAGGCCCTGCTCGCCTCACCCCGGAGCTCGGGTGGGCTGTGCTCGTTGACCGCGATGTCGGTGACGGCCGTGATGAGCGGCCAGTGGCTCTCGGCCGAGTACTCGGTGCGGGGCACCCGGCGCGGCTTCTCGAGGTGGATGGCCGCCCAGCCGTCGTCGTAGGGCATGGCGATATGTCCTCGTGCGCGACGCGGACCCGCCCGCGGAGGCCAGTAGGATACTCGAATCCCGGGGCGCCGTAAAGCCCGGCGTCGTCGTCGAATCCGCATGGCGGTCTTGAACGATCCGCCTCGTTCGTCTATGGTGTCTGGCGATTGCGCCGCTGCCTGCCGAGGGAGGCCGCTCGAGGGGCTCACCGCTCGCGGAGCCGGGTCTGCGCCGATGGCGAAGAAGGACCACTACAAGGTGCTGGGCGTGCGGGAGGACGCGGACCCGCAGGAGATCCGCCGCGCCTTCCGCCAACTCGCCAAGCGCTGGCACCCCGACCGCAACCCCGACAGTCCCGAGGCCGAGGAGCGGTTCCGCGAGATCGTCGAGGCCTGGCGCGTGCTCGGCGACGCGGGCGGGCGCCGCCACTACGACTTCGAGACGGGGCGTCAGCCGCGGCCGCCCGAGGACGAGGGGCCGGCGCCCGACGAGACGAGCGTCGAGGACGAGCTGACCGACGCGGGCTGGGACGTGGCGCGGGGGGAGCCCTTCGTCGGGCGCGGCCCGCGGGTCGGCGGCGGGTGCTTCGGGGGCGACCACGAGGCCACGTGTGGCTGCCTGCTGCTGCTCGTCGCGCTCACGTCGCCGATGTGGGCGCCGCTGCTCATCCGCTTGCTCTGGCGCATCTACGATGCCATCAGGTACATCGTCG
>CBFDBL010000809.1:0-2372 GCA_965603035.1 uncultured bacterium | reverse complement strand
GGCCCCGCGTGCTCATCGACTCGTCGATCACGAGGTCGAGCGTGAGTGGGGCCGAGCCGCCGCCTGCGGCCGAGGCGGCCGGCGCGCACACGAGCCCCAGGCCCGCGAGCAGCGCGCACAGACCTCTTGCCGCCATGTGCGGATCCCTCCGACGTCGGGCGCTCGGCGACCGGCACGGGCCGGCGCCGATGGCACGGGGGTCGTGCCCTCGGCCCCGATGATAGTGGACGGTGGGCTCGGGTGTCAAGGCACGAGGGTGGCTTTGATGACGCGCTGGTTGCCGCTGTCGGCGATCGCGGCGCGGGTGTCGCGGAGCGCGACGAGGGTGGGCGCGTCGAGGTGGGTCGCGTCGCTGCCGGGGGCGTCGGTGTGGCCGAGCTGTCCGAGGGCGGTCCGCTGCTGCCAGCCGAGCCACACGACGCGATGGCGGGCGGTGTCGCTCACGAGCATCCACGGGCCGTCGATGGCCATGCGCAGACGCGGGCCGAAGCGCTCGCCGGCGCCGTCGCCCCAGCGGTCGAGCGACCAGGCCCGACGGTAGCCGTCGGCGGTGGGCTCGAGCATCACGATGCGGCCCCCGTCGGCCACGGGCGACCAGCCCTTGCGGGTCGGCGTGAGGTTCGACAGCGAGAGGTCGGTGCGCCAGAGTCGGCTCGTCGCGGCGTCGGAGACGAACAGGGGGGCCGCGTGCTTCCCTGGCTGGAGCGCGACGGCGAGGCCGACGGGCTCGGCCATCGGGGGAGCCTCGCCGACGCGGATGAGCTGCTCGCCCGCCTCGCCGCTGTTGCCCAGCACGCCGACGGCGCGGATCGCAGCCGCGTGGCCCTGCACCGGCAGAGCCATCGCCGCAAGCACACAGGCGATACGACTCATAGGTGCTATTCGACGCGGATGAGGCCCCACTTGTGCGGCTCCAGACGCGCTTCAGAGGGGATGTCGTTGACGACGGCGGTCTCGCGGTTCGCGTAGTAGGCCCGCAGGGCGTTGCGGTGGCCGCCGGCGTCGGAGAAGATGACGCCGACGTCGCCGCGCGTCATCGTGCCGGCCTGCGGCGCGAAGCGCAGGGCGGCGAGCGGCACGGCGGCCTCGAGTACGTAGCCATCGGCGCGGCGGCGGATGGCCACCGCGGCGTTCGCAAGTGTCACGACGCGATCGAACGGCTCGGCGCTGACGGGCGAGCTGAACATCCTGGGCTCGTGCCTTCCGCGCAGCACGACAGGCTCGTAGAGCACGCAGACGGGCTTGCCCTCCAGGGCGCTGAACAGGAGGCGTAGGTCGCCGTGAGCGGGCCGTCTTCGCTGGGGGTTCGCCCGCGGGTCGGCGGCGAGCAGCAGGTCGCAGCAGTCGCCGGTCTTGAAGAGCAGGGCGAAGTCGCCGCCGCCGTTCTTCATCGGCGAGGGGTCGCGCACGTCGAAGGCCACGAGCAGGCGCTTGTCGTCGCGTGCGAGAGCGACCTTCGCGCCGCGCTTGCCGCCCGCGTCGATGGCGACGGCGCCGGTCCTGTCCCAGTCGCCCAGGTCGCCGTCCACCTCGATGCCCTTCGAGCGGGCCATGCGGATGGGCGGCGTGTCGGCGCTCACGCCCTGTCGGCGCATGGCCGCGGCGAGCGCCTGCTCGCGGTCGGCCTCCGAGAGGGTGACGCTGCGGCTGGCGGTGCGGATGGCGTCGAGGCCCGTGATCTCCCAGATGCGGGCATCGGTGTCGCCGGCGATGAGATAGACCTTCCCGTCGTCGCGGTTGCGGAAGAAGTGGCCCGAGAAGTTCTCGGGCCACACGGTCGTGGCGTCGGCGGGCGGGCCGTAGCGGTTGTCCTTGCACAGCGAGGTGACCCACAGGCCGTCCTCGGACAGGACGTTGAACTGGCCGAAGTAGCCGTTGACGGCGATCAGCGTGAGCTTCCTGCGCGAGAGCAGGCCGCCGAGCGAGAGCGTGGCCTTGCCGATGAACTTCATCGCGCCGACCACGTCGCCCGGCTTGGCCAGCGGCGCCTCGAGGCCGAAGCCGAGCCACACGTTCCGGTAGGCCCACTGGCGCGTGCCGTCGAGCGCGTAGCGGCTGATGGCCATCCATTCGGCGCCCTTGCCGCGGGCGTCGCCCTTGGCCTGCTCGAGCACGTAGACCCCGTCGCCGTCGGGCATGACGTAGTGGATCTGGTCGCCGCGGACCGCGAAGAGCGGCTTCTGCTCGCTGGTCCTGGGATAGACGGGGACGCCGTTGGGCAGCCACTGCTGGATCGCGACGTGGAAGATCTCGTTGCCGCGATGGTTCCAGAAGCTCAGGTCGTCGGCGACCCAGGGTCCCCAGTAGTCGCGGAGGGTGGTGGGGACGGGCTCGACGTCGATCTCGGCCTTCTGCACGAAGGAGTCGCCGTT
>CBFDBL010000808.1:0-2380 GCA_965603035.1 uncultured bacterium | reverse complement strand
CGTCGAGGAGTGCCGCGTCGTCCGCGCCACCTACCTGAAGAAGAAGGACAAGCTCGCCACACAGGTCGGCACCCAGCGCCACGCCATCGAGAACTTCAACCGCGTGCGCGAGCTCGTCCTCGACGGCGCCATCGGCGAGCTGACCGCCGCCTACGCCTGGGGCAACCGCCAGATCCGCCGCGACGGGTACCTTCCCGCCGCTGGCGACCCACCCGAGTACCTCCACTACGACCTCTGGCTCGGCCCGTCGCCCTTCCACCCCTACAACCCCGGCTACTTCGGCGGATGCCTGAAGTGGAACATGTACTGGGACTTCGGCAGCGGCCAGATCGGCGACATGGGCAGCCACACGATGGACCTGGCGTGGAACGCGCTCGACGCCGACCTGCCGACGAGCGCCGAGGGCGAGGCATTTGCCGGCGCCGCCGAGGACGCCGGGGGGCGTCGCAAGCGCGGCCGACGCCAACCGGCCGAGCCCAAGGGCAAGCCCATCCCGCCCCACCCCGACGTCGCCCCCGTCGAGCTCCACTCCTCCTTCGACATCCCGGCCAACGACTGGCGGCCCGCCATCCGCCTCCACTGGTATCAGGGCGGCATGATGCCGCGCTCGCCGCGGGGCTACGTGGATCTCAAGAAGATCGGCCACGGCGTCATGTTCAAGGGCTCCAACGGCTTCATCATCGCCGACTTCGGCTCCCGCATCGTCATCCCCTTCGGCAGCCGCGACGACATGACCTACTACAAGCCGCGGGCCAAGGAGAAGGTGCTGTCGCCGCTCGGCCACTTCCAGAAGGAGTGGGTCGACGCCGCCAAGGGCGATCTCAAGACCTCCTGCGACTTCGACTACGGCGGAAAGCTCATCGAGACCATGCTCCTCGGCCTCGTCGCCTACCGCGTCGGCAAGAAGATCAGCTACGACGGCAAGACCGGGAAGACCGACGACCCGAAGGCCAACGCCCTCATCAGCAAGAAGTACCGCGAGGGGTGGACGCTGAATGGGTGACGCGCGGCGCGTGATGCGTGACGCGTGACTCGGAGAAGAGGGAGCGGAGGGGAGCCTTGTCATCTTCCGCTCGTCCCTCGGCCCTTTGCAGGCCGCGCGAGCGGGTTGGTCAGGAGCATTGCCATGGGTCGAGTGCGATCGTCTTGCCCGGGGATGAGCCGCCGGCGGTTCCTCTCGCGCGGAGCGTGCGCGGGATGCGCCGCGGGCGCGATGCTCCTGGCACCGGAGCCGTCCTGGGCCGCCCAGGGGGCCGCCGACAAGCCGAAGGTGCGTCTCGTCTTCTGCGAGACCATCAGCGACCGGCCCATCTGGCCCAACATCGGCTACGACTTCGACGCCCGCCGCACCGAGATCATCAACGTCCTCACCAAGGGCTGCCCCGCCGTTCAGTTCCTCCCGATGCAGGTGAACGAGCGGTCGAAGGAGAAGACCGTCGCCCGCGTGCTCAAGAGCGATGCCGAGGTCGACGGCTACGTCGTGTGCATCCAGGGGCTTGGCTGGCGGAACGACGTCGGCAAGCTCTGTTCCACAGGCAAGCCGACCCTGCTCGTGGACAACCTGTTTGGCGGCTCGGGCCTGTTCCTCACCCGCCTGCGCGCCATCGTGAAGCTCGGCAAGCCCGTCGACTGGGTCAGCTCGTCGAAGGACCAGGACATCGCCGCCTCGGCTCAGCAGTTCACCCTCCTCAAGCAGGGCAAGACGGCCGCCGACGTGGCCGCGGCCTTCCGCGCCACGCGACGAGCGCGTACGCCCAAGGAGGCCGACTGGACCTGCAAGGCCGACGCCGTGCCCGCGCCCGACTTCGACGCCGCGCTCAAGCAACTGCGCGAGACCAAGCTCATCGTCGTGGGCGGCGGATGGGGCGGCGACCGGTTCCGCAAGGCCGCGCAGCAGGTCGTCGGCGTGACCTTCATCCCCATCGGCTTCAAGGAGGTGGCCGCCGCCTACGCCGAGGCCGACCTCGCCGCCGCCAAGGCATTCGCCGACCGCTGGATCGCGCAGGCCAAGGAGGTCGTCGAGCCCCAGCGCGACGAGATCGAGCGCTCCGGCGCCATGTACCTCGCCATGAAAGCCCTGATGGCCAAGCACGGCGCCAGCGGCATCAGCATCAACTGCCTCGGCGGATTCTACGGCGGCCACCTCGAGGCATACCCCTGCCTCGGCTTCAGCCAGCTCAACAACGACGGCCTGATCGGCGGGTGCGAGGCCGACCAGATGTCGGCCACCACGATGGCGACAATGGGCGCGCTGATCGGGCGGCGTGATACGACCGCGCACACGGTCATGACCCGTCATTTCGAGTGGGCCGCATTGCTCTATATCCCCGCGTTCCTGGTGCAGCAATACCTAATCGCCAACGCCAGGACGCTGGCCCGT
>CBFDBL010000807.1:0-2409 GCA_965603035.1 uncultured bacterium | reverse complement strand
GCACGAGGTCGCCGTCGCGCAGCTCGAGCACGCGGGACATGCGCCGGGCGAGCTCCAGCGAGTGGGTCACGACGATGAGGGCAACGGCCTCCTCGCGGTTCAGCTCGACGAGCAGGTCGGCCAGCGTTTCGGACGATGCGCGGTCGAGCGAGCCCGTGGGCTCGTCGGCCAGCAGCAGCTTCGGCTGGTTGATGAGTGCGCGGACGACGGCCGTGCGCTGCCGCTCGCCGCCCGAGAGCTGGCCGGGCCGGTAGTCGAGCCGCTCGGCGAGGCCGACGCGGCCGAGCAGCCGCCGCGCCGTCGCCTCCGCCCGCTCGCGATAGGCCTCGTCGCCGCCGGTGACCAGGGTCGGGACGAGGACGTTCTCGAGCACGGTGCACTGGGGGAGGAGGTGGTGGAGCTGGAAGATGAAGCCGATCTCGCGGTTGCGGATGGCGGCGAGCGCGTTGTCGTCGAGGGCGGCGAGGTCGCGGCCGTCGAAGGCCACGCGGCCCGAGGTCGGGCGGTCGAGCGCGCCCATGAGGTGGAGCAGCGTGCTCTTGCCGGAGCCCGACGGTCCGACGATGGCGAGCGCCTCGCCCGCCGCGACCGTCAGGGAGACGCCCTTGAGCACGAGCGGCGCCTCGGCGTCGCCGGGGGCCTCGAAGCGCCGGGTGACGTCGGCCAGCTCCAGCAACGCAGTCGGCTCGGCCATGGTGCTCACCCCGTCGCGCGGGCGACGCGTTCATAGACCAGGGCGACCTCCCTGGCCATGCGGTCCTCGGAGAAGTTGGCGAGCACGGCCTGGCGGCCGCGCTGGCCGATGGCGCGGGCCTGCCCGGGGTCGGCGAGCAGCTCGGCGAGACGGTCGGCCAGGGACTGGGGGTCCTCGGGCTCGCAGAGCAGGCCGCCGCGGGTGGCCTCGAGCAGCTCGGGCAGGGCGCCGTGGCGCGGCATCACCACGGGCACGCCCGCGGCGAGCGCCTCGAGCACGTACCTGCCGAAGGCCTCGGGAGGGCGCGCGGGCACCGAGAGCACGCTGAGCCGCGGGAGGAACTGCTGGCGCCCCGCGCGATCGAGGTTCCCCTCGCCGAGCACGTCATCGGCCACGCCCGCCGCGGTCAGGCGCTTGCGGATGCGCGCCAGGTAGGGCCGGTCGCCCGCCGTCCAGCCGCCGGCACCCACGAGCCGCAGCGCGGCGAACTCGGGCCGCGCCTTGAGCAGGATGAAGGCCTCGACGAGGATGTCGAAGCCCTTCTCGGGGCACATCCGGTCGAGGAAGCCGATGGTCGGCGGCTCCGGCGGCGCGGCCGCGGGCACGTAGCCGTCCGTCGCGAGCCCGCTGTAGACGACGTGCACCTTGCTCTCGGGCAGGCGGAGCCGCTCGCGCATGGCAGCGGCATAGTAGTGGCTGACGGCGACGAAGGCATCGACGTCCCGCGCGCGCTCGGCGACCATCGCCCAGGCCTCGTCGCGGCGATGCTCGGGGAACGCGTCGAGGAAGATGTCCTCGTCCTGGAGCAGGCACACGACGGGCACGCCGAGCGCGGCCTTGGTGCGCCGCGCCAGGCCCAGCAGCAGGGCGTTCGAGATGCACACGAGGTCGGGCCGTCCCTCGGCCTCGAGCCAGGCGACGAGTCGCTCGAGCTCCTTGGTCTGGCGGCCCTCCTCGCCGCGGAGCATCGAGAGGGTGGTGGCGGCGAGGGTCTCGGCGTCGGTCATGCTCGCCTTCCGCGCCGCAAGCCGCAGCAGCGCCGGGGAGTCGAGCAGGCGGTCCACCCAGCGCGGCGTCCTGCGGAACAGGTCGGTCTTCTGCTGGAGGTAGACGTTGATCCCGCCGTAGAAGACGGGGCTGGGCGAGGCGTCTGTGGGCTCGTCGAGCTGGAGCGGGAGGTAGAGGGGGACGGAGATGGCGTCGTGGCCCATGCGCCGGAGGGCGCGGAGCAGGCCGGCGTCGCGGATGCAGTTCTCGCAGTAGAAAGTGCCGCCGGCCCCTGGCATCAGTTGCACGATACGCATCGCACCCCCGCTCACTCGCTCGGGCCGAAGGCGTAGACGACCCCGTCCTCCGCGCCGACGACCACGCGGCCCCGCGCGACGGCGGGCGAGGCGATGATCGGCTCGCCGAGCTCGAAGGCCCAGAGCTCCTTGCCGTCGGCCAGCCGCACGAGGTAGAGCCGCCCGTCGCTGGAGCCGAAGACGACCCTGTCGCCGCAGACGACGGGCGAGCTGTCCACGTCGCCGCGCGTGCGGAAGGCCCACAGCCGCTTGCCCGTCTTGCGGTCGATGCAGTGGAGCCGCTTGTCGCGCGAGCCGACGAGCACGCGGTCGTCGGTCACGGCGGCCGAGGAGAAGAAGGGCTCGTCCTTGTCCCTGTAGGCCCACACGACCTTGCCCGCGACGACGTCGATGCACAGCAGCTCGTTGCCG
>CBFDBL010000806.1:0-2440 GCA_965603035.1 uncultured bacterium | reverse complement strand
GCAGCTCGCCCACGATGTGGCGGCCCCGCGCCTCGCGGATCCCCAGGATCAGCGCCTCGCCGTAGTCGGGCACCGGGCAGCGCAGCAGGCGGAGCTGGGGGAACTCCCCGCAGAGCCGCTCGCCGATCTCCACGGTCCTGTCCCTGCTGCCGTTCTCGCACAGCACGAGCTCGTAGGGGATGCCGAGCGGGTCGGCGCCGCCGATGATGTCGCGGACCGACTCCTCGAGGATCTCCTCCTCGTTGTAGATCGGGATGAGGATGGAGACCTCGACCTCGGGACGGGTCTGGTCGTCGGGGCTCATGACGGGAGCTCCTTCGCGTGGTGCGTCATCGGGCCTTTACTCTAGTCGTCCTGTCCCCTGGGTTTGCTGCGGGCCTCGAGCAGGCGCTGGGCCGTCTCGCGGCCGGCGCGCAGGGCGTCCTCCATGGCCGAGTACTCCCACCGGCCATAGCGGCCGATGGCGTGAATGTCGTGTCGCGCCAGCCAGCGGTGGATGGCGCGGGTCGCGCGGCGGTGGTGCGCGTCGTAGGTCACGTAGGCGCGGGGCATGTCGAGCAGCCACTCGACGGCGATCTCGCGCCGCGAGCGCAGCCAGCCCATCGCCCTCAGGCCCTCGATCGCCGCCTTGCGTGCGGCCTTGCGGTCAATGGGCCGATGGTTGTTGTGGGTGAACTCGGCCCAGACCGAGGCCCCGCCCCGCGGCGCCATCGAGCCAGCGGCGTTCGAGAAGCAGCCCACGCGGTGGAAGCCGAACCGCCGCTCGGGCACGTAGACCCACTGCCGCCCCTCGGTGCGATCGACGGTCAGGCCGAGGTTGACGGCGAACATCTGCGAGCACCGGAGCTGGCCCGCCGCCTCGACGACGCTCTTCGGCGCGTCCGCGATGCGCGCCACCAGCTCGGGCAGCGGCATCGTGCTGACCAGGGTTTGGTAGTCGGCGCTCGTGCCGTCGGACAGCTCGACGGTGCGCTTCCTGTGGTCGATGGCGACGGCCTCGCACCCCAGGCGGATGGGGCCGACGCGCTGCGCCAGCGCGCGGACGAGGGTCTCGATGCCGCCGCGGCGCGGGTAGCGGTAGGTCGCGTTGTAGCCCACGCTGTCGGTCTGGTCGGTGAGCGCGCCCTCGACCACCTTCTCAAGCGGGGTGGGCGGCATGAAGCGCCCCATCCACTCGGTGGTGAGGAAGCGCGGATGCACGCCGAGCAGCTTCTCGTTGTAGGGCAGCATGAAGTGGCGGGCGATCCCCGCGCCCGAGGTCTCGTAGACCCAGCGCTCGAAGCTTCGGCGCGGCTCGGCCAGGCCCTGGTCGTCGGCAGGCTCGCGGGGGTAGTCGCCCCGCTCATAGCGGGCCGCCACATAGCCCAGAATCACGTCCTTGCGGACCTCGACGGGCAGGCCATAGGTGTTGGTCTGGAAGGGATAGGGGGTGTAGCCGCCGTGGGAGAAGATCCAGGCGCGGCGCACCACCTCCGGCAGCTTGCCGCCCAGCCAGCGCGCGGCCAGCCGCTTGATGGCGGGGTCGCGCAGGTGGAGGAAATGGCCCGTGTAGTCGAAGGTATGGCCGTCGAAGGTCTCGGAGCGGCACAGCCCGCCCGGGCGCGCCTCGCGCTCGACGAGCGCAACCCGGCGGCATCCCCCACGGCGCAGGTGATACGCCGTGCTCAGCCCCGCCAGCCCTGCGCCGAGAATCACGATCATGCCGCTAGTCCTTCTGGTCGTCGCTCGTGCGGCGGAAGACCCTGGCCCAGCCCGACGGCGCCTCCCACACTTCTGTCATGCCCCAGCTCTCGGGCAGCTCCCAGGACATGTCGCCGTCGTCGGCCACGCACCACTCCACGTCGGGCGGGAGTGCGCGATCCTTGCTGCGCAGGAGCTTGATCGACATCAGCGCGCAGTCATCGGGCCGCAGCCGCAGGCGGTAGAAGACGTAGCACGTCGAGTTCGTGGCCACGATGCGCGGCTGCTGCGCCCGAGGCCGCTCGGCCATGAAGGCGGCCATCTCGCGGACGCTGGCGAAGTGCTTCCCTGCCTCGGGCACGGGCCGGGACAGGTACGCCGGCGCGAGAAACGCCAGGACGAGCGCGACGAGGCCCGCGGCGCGCCACCGAGCGACGACGACGCCGAGGAACTGCTCGCTCTCCCGAGCCCATCGCGCCAGCCACGCCACCGCAGCCGCCGCCAGCGCCGCCACGAGGAACATCAGGTAGCAGAAGATCCGCTCGTTGAACCAGATCTTCCTGGCGACCAGCAGCCACTGGAACGCCGCCGTCGCGAGCGGGAAGAGCGCCAGCACGGCAAGTCGGGCCCAGCGCGGCGAGCCCGTCGCATCGCGCGGCCCCAGCATCAGCCCCGCCCCGATGCTCGCGAGCAGCAGCAGCGTCCACGACCGGTTCGCGAAGTACACGATCGTCTTGACGACCCGGACCGCGAAGCCGAC
>CBFDBL010000805.1:0-2461 GCA_965603035.1 uncultured bacterium | reverse complement strand
GGAGGGATGGAAGAGCCCGAGCCGGCCGACCAGCTCCCCGGCCTGCTCGCGGTCGCAACTCAGCAACTGGCTCACCATGGCATCGAGCGCCCTGGCGAGGCCGCGCTCGGGCCGCGAGCTGCGGCGCTTGGGCGACTCGGTCGGCGGCGGTCGCGGCGGGTCAGGCTCGGGCATGGGCGTGGGCGCAGGCTGAGGCTCGGGCGCGGGCTGGTCGAAGAAGGCGGCGTCGTCGCCGCGGCTCGCGCGGTCGGGTGCCAGGCGGTCGAGCTCCTGGCTGCCGCGTGCCGTGAGCTGGAGCACGGGGTAGCGTGCGCGGCGGTCGAGGCTGAGCAGGCCCTGCTCGACCATGGCCTTGACGGCGGCCTGCGCGTCCTTCTGGCCGACGCCGACGGTACCGTAGCAGTCGAGCTGGTCGGCGCCGAGCCGGGTCACCCACTCGGCGCCCGAGCCTGTGATGACGCCCGCGACCTTGCCGACGCCGACGGGGGTCTTGAGGTCGGCGACGCAGGCGAGCGCGGCGCGGCGGAGCGCCTCGTCGTCGGCCGGCAGCGCGCGGGCCACCTGGCGCGGGGCCGCGCGGCGCGGCGCGGGCGGCGAGGGCTCGAGCGCGCTCAGCTCCGCGACGTCGGTCGCGTCGGCCACCTCCTCGCCCAGGCGGGTGAGCACGAGCACGGGGCCGTACTGCCCGGGCTCGTCGTCGAGGTAGCCCTCCTTGAGCAGGCGGTCGATGACGGTGCGGATGTGCTCCTTGCGGACCGACAGCGCGCCGTAGGCGGGGTTGTGCTCGATGCCCCACTTGCGGATGCCCTGCGCCCTGGAGCCGGTGAGCACCTGCGCCAGCTTGTGCCCGCCGAGCGGGAAGTGGAGGTGGCGGATGCAGGCGAGCACGGCCCGCGCGACGACCGGCTCGTCCGCCAGCACCCCCTCGTCCGCCGCCCGCGACTCCGCCTTCTTGCACCGGTCGCACGCCCCGCACGCCAGGTCGGTCGCCTCGCCGAAGTAGCGGACGATGTGGGCGCGGCGGCAGGCGCTGGTGCGGATGTAGTCCTCCATCGCCTCGAGCTTCTCCTCCTCGAGGCCGCGCAGGAAGGCGTAGCGCTCCCAGTCGATGGGCACGTCGTCGAAGGGCGGAGGGTCGGCCACGAGCTTCTCGACGCCGCGTCCGCGGAAGGGCGGCGCGTAGTCGAGCTGGCCGTCGCGATCGAGCGCCGTCAGGGCGCGCCGCACCTGCTCCTCGCTCAGGCCAGCGGCCCAGGCCACCTGGCCAAGGCTCACGGCGTAGCGGCCCGGCGTCTCGAGGTCCGCCGCGACCGACAGGCCCTCGAGCACCCGGCGCCGGACCGCGCCGCGGACCTCCTCGAGGATCTCGGCGCCCGGCCTGTGCAGGTGCACCTCGGCCAGCGCGTCGCCCGCGAGCGCGCGCGTCAGGCCCGCCTGGCCCAGCAGCCGCAGCGCCGAGCCGACCTGACCGTCCCGCACGTTGCGCTCGCACAGCCCGGCGATCTCGGCGTAGGTCAGCATCAGCGGGTTCTCGTCGATGGCCCACAGCGTCTCGTACACGTCCCCGACCAGCGCGGGCGGCGGGTAGGCCAGGTCGATGAAGAACTCGCGCAGGCCCCGGTCGCCCGCCGAGTAGAGCAGCACGCACTGCGCCGGCAGCCCGTCGCGGCCCGCGCGGCCGATCTCCTGGTAGTAGCCCTCGACCGAGGCGGGATAGTGGTAGTGGACGACGAAGCGGACGTCGGGCTTGTCGATGCCCATCCCGAAGGCGATGGTCGCGACGACCACGCGGGCGCGGCCCGAGAGGAAGGCGTCCTGGGCGGCCGAGCGCTCGTCGGCCTCGAGGCCCGCGTGGTAGGCGACGGCCGTCCGCTCGACCGCGCTCAGCAGCTTCGCCACCGCCTCCGCCGCCTTGCGGGTGCCCACGTAGACGATGCCCGAGCCGGCCTCGCGGCGCGCGAAGCCGAGCAGGAACTCGTCCTTTGCCGCGTCGCCGCTCGCGCGGACGACGCTGAGCGCGAGATTGGGCCGGTCGAAGCCCTGGACGATGACCGCCACGCCCTCGTCGGCCAGCCCCAGGCTCGCGACGATGTCCTCCTGCACACGCGGCGTCGCCGTGGCGGTCAGGGCCGAGACCCGCGGGTTCCCGATGTGTGCGCGCAGCTCCTTGAGCCGCCGGTAGTCGGGCCGGAAGTCGTGCCCCCACTGCGAGATGCAGTGCGCCTCGTCCACCGCCATCCGACCCACCGCCACCCGGCTCAGCGTCTCGCAGAACGCCGCGCTGCGGAACCGCTCGGGCGCCACGTAGAGCAGCCGCACCTCGCCCCGCTCGCAGGCCCGCAGCCGCGCGTGCTGCTCGTCGGGGCTCAGGCTCGAGTTCACGAACGTCGCGGCGATCCCCTTCGCCTCCAGCTCGTCCACCTGGTCCTTCATCAGCGCGATCAGCGGCGAGACGACAAGT
>CBFDBL010000804.1:0-2464 GCA_965603035.1 uncultured bacterium | reverse complement strand
GCCTCGAGAACAACCGCTGGTACTGCGTCGAGCAGTACGCACGGATGAACGCGCCGGGCAAGAACGACGGCATCCTGCGCGGCTGGGTCGACGGCAAGCTCGCCTTCGAGAGGACCGACGTGCGGATGCGCGACGTGCCGGCCCTCAAGATCGAGACGGTGTGGCTCAACGTCTACCTCGGCGGCTCGTGGACCGCCCGCAGCGAGCACCATCTCTACATCGACAACGTCGCGATCGCGCGCAAGCCCATCGGCCCGCTCCGCAAGTGAGAAGGGGAACCCACGGATGCGAACGGTGCACTGGCTCGCTCTCTGGGGCATCGTGATAGCTGCGGCCGAGGGCGCCGAGCCGATCGTCGGCGTCGGCCTCGAGGCGGGCGACCGCCCTGCAGTCAAGCTCCAGCCCGGCATCAAGCGGCTGAAGGGCGGCACCCTCGACTTCGGCGGCGGGCCGCCGTGGAAGTGGGCGACCGTCGGCGACGGGCCGGTCGAGGCGCTCGAGGGTCTGAGCGCCTTCACCCTCTGCGGCTGGGCGAGGCCCGCGAGCCTGCGCATCGGCAGAGGCGGCAACCGCATCGCCTTCAATCTCAACTACAACAAGGCCGGCTTCGACCTCGTCCACCTCGGCGACGGACGCCTCCGCCTCGCGGTCAACCAGTGGCCGGACCGCGTGCGCAACGACAGCTCGCCGGGCAGGCTCCAGGTCGGGAAGTGGACCTTCTTCGCCGTCGCCTACGACGGCACGAAGGCGCGGGACAACGTCCGTTGGTACTTCGGCTCGCCCAAGGCGCCCGCCGGCCTCGACCGCACGACGAGCTACAACCGAGGCGCCACCGGCCGCGGAAGCGGGCCGCTGACCCTCGGCAACTACAACACCACCATCCACCGCCACGGCACCGACCGCCAGTTCCGCGGCCAGCTCCACGGCATCCACATTGTCGGCAGCGCCCTCGCCCTCGACGACATCCGCAAGATCCAGACCGACGCGAGGCCCGACTTCACGCTCCCGCCACCCAAGATCCAGGAGGACGGACCCACCATGGCAGGCGACCCGCGACCGACCGACCCCGCCGACCCCACCGCGAACGTGCCCGTGCCGCGCAAGGGCACACGCCCCCGCATCATCGCGACCACCGACGGCGAGATCGACGACCGCTGCTCCATGGTGCGCGTCCTGCTCTACGCCAACGAATGGGACATCGAGGGCATCATCTACTGTAGCTCGAAGTTCCATTGGCACGGGCACAAATGGGCGGGCGTGAAGTGGATCGAGGAGGACATCGACCGCTACGCGACTTTCTACGACACCCTCAAGACCCACGCCCCAGGCTTCCCCACCCCTGCCGAGCTGCGCGAGAAGACCCTCATCGGCAACGTCAGCAACGTCGGCGAGATGGACCGCGACACCCCCGGCTCCGACCGCATCGCCGAGGTGCTGCTCGACCCGAAGCCCGGCCCCGTCTACCTCCAGGCCTGGGGCGGCACCAACACCATCGCCCGCGCGCTCTGGAAGATCCAGCACGAGCACCCCGACCAGATGGCCAGGGTCTCGCGCAAGGCCGTCATCTTCATCATCCTCGACCAGGACAAGACCTTCCGCCAGTACATCCAGCCCAACTGGCCCATCATTCAGGTGCTGGGGAGCTTTCGCCAGTTTGCCACCATCGCTTACTCGTGGGAGAAGCTCATCCCCCGCGAGCTCCACCGCCACTTCGACGCCGCCTGGATGGCCAGGCACATCCTCAAGGGGCACGGCCCGCTCTGTGCCCGCTACGAGGCGCACCCCAAGAAAGGCTTCCGCTCGGAAGGCGACTCGCCTGCCTTCATGCACCAGATCGACGTGGGTCTGCGCAGCCTCGAGCATCCCGGCTACGGCGGCTGGGGCGGGCGGTTCGTGAAGGAGAAGGGGACGAAGAACGTCTGGCGCGGCGCGCGCGACGACGGCGACCTCGGCAAGCCGATCTGGCGCTGGGCCGAGGCATTCCAGAACGACTGGGCCGCCCGCGCCGACTGGTGCGTCAAGCCTGTCGCCGGGGCCAACCACCCGCCCGTCGCCAAGGTCGCCGGCCCGCTCGACCGCACGGTCGAGCCCGGGGAGACCGTCACCCTCAGCGCCGAGGGCTCGTCCGATCCCGACGGCGACGCGCTCGCCTTCCGCTGGTGGCGCTACGACGACGTGGACACCGCGACGGCGAAGCTCGACATCGCCAATGCCGCGGCTGAGAAGGGTGCCCGCTTCGTCGTCCCCGACGAGCCGGGCAAGACGCTCCACATCATCCTCGAGGTCACCGACCGCGGCGCCCCGCCGCTCACCCGCTACCAGCGCCTCATCCTTACCATCGGGAGGTAGCCCCGCCCACCGCCAGCGCACCCGCCTCCCTCTCCCGCCGGGAGAGGGAACCCGGTGCGATCCCCTCTCCCTCTCCCCTCGGGAGAGGGCCGGGGTGAGGGGCCTGAGGCCATAG
>CBFDBL010000803.1:0-2474 GCA_965603035.1 uncultured bacterium | reverse complement strand
AAGCTCCCCATGGACATCAAGGAGCAGATGTTCGACGCCCGCGACGAGCCCGTGCCGCCCGAGTTCGAGCAACTCGTCTCCGAGTACTACAAGGCCATTGCCGCAGGCGCCATCAAGTGACACCCCCGGCCCCAGTCCGCCCGCTCGCCCTCACGGAGCCGCCCGAGCCCCCGGCGATGCCTGCACAGGCCCCCGGCCTCCCGCTCCTCGTCGCTGCCTGCCTTCTCTCGCAGTTTGCCTACGGCGGCGGGTGGCACGCCGACCGCGAGTACCGCCGGCGGGTGACTGGCGGCGGGAGCGCCGAGACGGTGTGCGTGCGCTTCTGGGGCGGCGGGCACGTCAGCCCTGGCGGCCGCGACGTGGTGATGACCGACGCGCGCGGCCGGCCCGTGCCGATGCACGTGCTCTTCACGCGCAAGGGCCAGCAGACGGTGGTCGCCTACCAGGGCAGCAAGGCGCAGGGCAACGGCTGGGTCTACTACGGCGGCGGCAAGAGCCCCAGCCGCGCGCCCAGCGGCGGCTGGAAGCCGAAGCCGAGCCTCATGCTCATCACCATGCCCGTGCCCCAGGGGGCCTTCACGAGCTGGAAGCCCATCGCGGCCGCCGCCCGCGGCGACCGCATCTTCGGCATGGGCTTCGTCGACCAGGTCTGGAGCGGGGTGAACCCCTGGGGCCCCGACGACCACTTCGCCTCGGCCTTCATCGGCTACCTCGACATCAAGCGGGCGGGGAAGTACAGGATCTTCACGGCCTCGGACGAGGCGTCCTTCGTGCTGCTCAACGGCAAGGAGCTGGTCTCGTGGCCGGGGAAGCACACGGTGGACAAGGGGCGGCGGGCGCAGTTCGGCGTCGAGGTCACCCTGCCGCGGGGCCAGCACAAGATCGAGTACTACCACGCCGAGGACAAGGGCATCCAGTTCATGGCTCTCGGCTGGCGCACGCCCGGCGGCGCGAAGAACGACGAGAACAAGCCGATCCCGAAGGCAGGCTTCGTCCACACGCCCATCGCCGCCGCCGGCGCGCCCGAGCGCCGCGACGGCAGACCCCTCGCCGCCTGCGCCTGGAGCCAGGACGACCAGCTCCTCCACGGCAAGCACCAGCTCACCCGGGTCTCCTTCGCAGGCCAGAGCCGCGGCGTCCCGCCCGGCGGCAAGGTGCTCTGGGACTACGGCGACGGCATCTCCCACACCGGCAACGCCGACGAGCACATCTACGTCGGGTTCGGGCCCTTCCCCGTCACCGTCACCGTCACCGACCGCGACGGCAAGCCGCTCGACCGCCACCAGATGCTCGTCCGCATCACCGAGATGATCAAGAACTTCACCATCCTCGACGACCGCGCCGTCCGCAGCTACGTCCACATCATCGTGCGCAAGGACTGCTCGAAGGCCTCGCGCGAGGCGATGGACGCCTACTGGCAGCTCGTCGAGACCGAGGAGGACATCGAGCGGGTCAAGGACTTCATCCTGACCTACGTGCGGCGGTTCGGCGCCCAGGGGGCGATGTGGGCCGCGGCCGATCGGCTGGCGCTGCACTACTCGATCAAGGATCCACAGAAGGCGGTGGGGCTGTACGCGAAGCTGGCGAAGGACGCTCCGACGCCGCTGGACGCGGCGCGCGCGCGGATGGAGGAGATCGAGCTGGTGCTCCACAAGCTCAAGGAGCCCGAGCGCGCGCTGCGGCTGGCCGAGGGGGTGCGGGTGACGCGCAGCGGGATGGAGCGCCGGATCGCGGCGATCAAGATCGGCGACGTGTACCGCGCGCAGGGCGAGGTCGAGAAGGCCGAGGCGCACTACCGCAAGGCGCAGGCCGTGGCCTACTCGCAGATGGACCGCCGGGTGGTGGCCGTGCGCCAGGGCGGCTTCCTCGAGACCGCCCACGCGCACATCGAGCACGGGCACCTGCGCGCCGCGCGCGAGGCCCTCGTCCTGTGGGAGATGGAGTACCCCATCGGCAAGCTCAGCGGCGACCTGATCCTGATGACGGCCCGCTACTTCGACCGCATCGGCGAGCCCGACCGCGCGCTCGCCGAGCTCGACACCCTCACCAAGATCAACCCCCTGAGCCCCTACCTGCCCGAGATCGAGTACTACATGGCCCGCGCCTACCACAAGCTCGGACAGGCCCGCAAGGCGCGCGAGCTGCTCGACAAGGTCCTCAGCGAGTACCCCAAGAGCCGCGCCGCCGAGAAGGCCCGACGCGTCGGCTTCAGCCCCGAGGTCACCGTCCGGCCCGACGGTGAGGGCCGACGACGGAGGAACCGCTAGCACCCGACTCCCACGCCTCCTCGTCCCGATGCTCCAGCGTCGGGACGGGAGCTGCAACGCTCCAGCGTTGGGAACAGGAGTCACGGCGCCGAGACCCAGCTTGCCCCCGGTCCGTGCCGCTGGAGCGGCGGCCCGAGCGTCCCGACGCTGGAGCATCGGGACGAGCAGGAGCACGGATCGGGACGAGGAACCTGCCTGGAGAGAATG
>CBFDBL010000802.1:0-2484 GCA_965603035.1 uncultured bacterium | reverse complement strand
TCTTCTCTGCATCCTCTGCCCCCTCTGAGTGAGATCTTCCTTCTTCCCGCCCGCTTCCAACCTTGCCATCGAGTCCCCCAGCGATTAGGATATGGCGCGCGCAACCGACCCGCCATGACCGCGGCACGAATGTCGTGTGGGATGCCGGGTCCGCGCTCGTCCCTCCGCTCCGCGGGGGGACGCAGACCCCGCCGCTCCGCGGCTCGAAGGGGAACTCGATCCCTCGGGGTGCCGCAGAGCGGCTGCCGGCCCGTCCCCCCGCGGAGCGGAGGGACGAGCGGCGAGAACAAGAAGGAGGAAGAGGATGAAACTGGGCTTCGTGAGCGCGATTCTGCCGGACCTGACGCTCGAGGAGGTGCTCCAGTTCGCGGCGACGCAGGGCTTCGAGTGCGTCGAGGTCATGTGCTGGCCCGTGGGCAAGGCCGAGCGGCGCTACGCCGGGGTGACCCACATCGACGTGACGAGCCTCAAGAAGGCCGAGGTCGCGCAGATCCACGAGCTGTGCGACTACCTCGGCGTGTCCATCAGCGGCCTCGGATACTACCCCAACCCCCTGGCCCCCGACCGCAAGGAGGCCCGGGTCTACATCAACCACATCAAGCGGATCATCCGCGCGGCCGAGCGGCTCGGCATCGGGCAGATGAACACCTTCGTGGGCCGCGACTGGACGCGGAGCGTGGACGACAACTGGAAGCGGTTCCTCCAGGTGTGGAAGCCGCTGGTCGCCTACGCCGAGGACCACGGGGTGCGGATCGGCATCGAGAACTGCCCGATGCTGTTCTCCGCGGATGAGTGGCCGGGCGGGAAGAACCTGGCCCACAGCCCCGCCGTCTGGCGCCGCATGTTCGACGCGATCCCGAGCAAGAGCTTCGGACTCAACTACGACCCATCGCACCTGGTGTGGCAGCAGATGGACTACGTGGCGCCGCTGACCGAGTTCGCCGACCGCCTCTTCCACGTCCACGCCAAGGACTGCCGTGTGGACATCGAGCGGCTCGCCGACGTCGGCATCCTGGCCACCCCGCTCGACTACCACACGCCGAAGCTGCCCGGCCTGGGCGACGTGGACTGGGGGGCCTTCTTCTCGGTGCTCAGCGACACGGGCTACGCCGGCCCCGTGTGCATCGAGGTCGAGGACCGTGCCTACGAGGGCTCGCTCGAGATGCGCAAGGCCTCGCTCCGCCAGAGCGGCGCCTACCTGCGCCAGTACATGCCCTGGTGGGAGTGAGCCCGCGCTCGCCCCGATGCTCCCGCGCCGGGGCGGCGATGACCACGCGCCAGCGTGGGGGGACGGAGTAAGGGCATACCCCGCCTCGTGACGCTGGAGCGTCGCCGGCTGCGTCCCGACGCTGGAGCATCGGGACGAGAGGAATGGAGGGAGCATCGGCCAGATTGCTGGGAGAGCGGCTCCATGGCGGAGCTGTATGCGAGCGTGGACCTGGGCGGGACGAACATCAAGGCCGCGCTCGCGGGGCCTGACGGAGACGTCGTCGCCGATGACAGCGTGCCCACGGAGTCGCACGAGGGCCCGGAGGCGGTGCTCGGCCGCATCGCCGACCTCGTGACCCGCCTCGCCGAGCAGGCCGGCCGCCAGCCCGCCGCGCTCGGCATGGGCGTCCCCGGGCTGGCCGATCTCAAGCACGGCGTGACGAAGTTCCTGCCGAACCTCGAGACCCAGTGGCGCGACGTGGCGGTTCGCGACGTGCTGTCGCCCCGGGTCGGCTGCCCGGTCTACCTGCTCAACGACGTGCGGATGGCGACCCTCGGCGAGCTGACCTACGGCCACGGCCGCACGGCGAGCACGATGGCCTTCTTCGCGCTCGGCACCGGTATCGGCGGCGGGGTGGTCGTGGACGGCAGGCTGCGGCTCGGGCCGCTGGGCGCGGCGGGCGAGCTGGGCCACATCACCATCCTGCCCGACGGCCCGCCCTGCGGCTGCGGCAGCCGCGGCTGCCTCGAGACCCTCGCCAGCGCCCCTGCCATCGCCGCCGAGGGCCTCCGCCTGCTGCTCAGCGGCCAGACGACGAAGCTCTACGAGATCGTGGGCGACGACCCCGCGAAGGTGAGCACCCGCACCATGGCCCAGGCCGCCGAGGCGGGCGACGAGGCCGTCCGCGAGGCCATCGTCCGCGCCGCCACCTGGCTCGGCATCGGCATCGCGACCGTGGTCGTCACCCTCCATCCCGACCTGATCGTGCTCGGCGGCGGCGCCGCGGGCATCGGCCCGCTGCTCTTCGACACCGTCCGCGCCACCCTGCGCGACCGCGTCCGCATGTTCCCCACCGACGACATCCGCATCCTGCCGTCGAAGCTCGGCCCGATGGCCGGCACCCTCGGCGGGATTGCATTGGCGATGAAGGGAGGGCTGAGCGACGAATAGGGAGTGGCTGATTGGATGGCTGGATGAGTGGATGAATGGAGAGGAGAGGACTCGCGTCGGGGGCCTCTTCTCCTGTCTTGTCCACCCATCCACCCATCTACCCA
>CBFDBL010000801.1:0-2490 GCA_965603035.1 uncultured bacterium | reverse complement strand
AGGCGCTGATGCGCGACGGCTTGGGCGGCGGCGGCGGCTCCCAGTCGCCGTAGGCCACGCGCTCGACGACCAGCGCCGAGACGCACAGCGCCATGCACACCCACATGAGCCAACTCGCCCGCCGCCTGAACTGCTCGCTCATCACCGACCTCCTACGGCCCCTGTCGGCTCCCGGACGGAAGCCGACACTCGGAACATGCTCGGCAAGCTCAGGGCGCACCCTACTTGCCGGAGACACCTTCTTTCTATACATAGTATACACTGGTGTCAAGGGGAAACCGAGGCTTTTCCGCACTTTCCCGCGGGGACAGCACCCGGAGGGACGCCGATGCGACGTGCTCTGCTGACGTGGCCGCTCGCCGTCGCGGGCCTGGCGGCCGTGGGCCGAGGGGGCAGCCTGTCCGCCCTGCCTGGCAACCAGTGGACGCTGCTGCACGAGGAGGACGGCTCGGGCGGGAAGATGTACTCGCGGGTGGTGTGGGCCGAGAGCGTCGGGCGGCTCTACCTGTGGGGCGTGGGCGGGACGCTGCACGAGCGCAACCGCTACGACCGCTACGAGCTCGAGAGCTTCACTCCCGGGACACCCGCCTGGACGGAGGCGCTGCCGCAGGGGAAGTCGGTGGCGTGGGCCGACGGGAAGTGGCCGCCGTTCCGCCTCCACGGCTACGGCGGGACCCAGGGCGCGCGCATCCGCATGGTGCGGAGCATGGGCTGCAATCGCGTGGCGTTCCACACCCTCGACGGCGTGGCGCGGCCGAGCCCCGTGCCCACGTTCCACCAGTGCTGCTGGGACCCGAGGCGCAAGCGGATCCTCCACGTCAACGGCGGCAGGACCTTCGCGCTCGACCCCGCGACGAACGCGTGGACGGACCTGGCGCCCGCGACGAGCCCGACCGCCTGCGGGTCGCTGGCGTGGGGCAGCGCGTGCTACGAGCCCGTGAACGACGAGGTGGTGCTCTTCGGCGGCGGCCTGGCGCTGAACCTCGAGGGCGGGGCGCGGACGTGGCTCTACGAGTGCGCGGCGAATGCCTGGCGGCGGCCCGAGCTCGAGGCCGAGCCGCCGCTGCGCTGCACCGCGCCCATCGTCTTCGACCCCGCGAGCGGCGTCCTGGTGCTCTTCGGCGGCTACAACCAGCAGGCGGCGCTCAACGATACCTGGGTCTACCGCTGCAAGGCCCGCCGCTGGGAGCGGCGCTCCCCTGCCCCATCGCCGCCGCCCATGTTCGCCCCCGCGATGGCCGCGGTGCCCGGCGGCGGCATCCTGGTGTGCGGCACCAACGCGCTCGCGGCGGACCGGCGACGCAGCCAGACCCGAGCGAACCGCGAGACCTGGCTCTACGACGCCGCAGCCGATGCCTGGCGCCCCGTCGGCCGCGACCTCGAACTCCAGGGCTACCGGTGGCTCACGGCAGCCGGCTCGCCGAAGCACGGGGTCGTCTTCCTCGTCGCCTTCGCGCCCAAGGCCCGACGCACTTATGCCTTCCGCTACGACACTGACGGGCCGGCGGCCGAGCGTAAAGGAGCCCCGCCCGGAACGGTTCGCTGGAAGTACCCCGACCAGAAGGCCTCGCTCGAGGACGCGCCGCAGCCCGAGCCCGAGACGCGCAGGCGCGCGCTGGCCGAGCTGCCCGCCAACACACCGGTCGCGGCTCAGCCGCCAGGGCTGGTCGTCTCGAAGACCTGGAGCAGCGCTTGCATCGACACCGACCGCGGCGAGGTGCTCTACGCCGGTGGCGGCCACAGCGGCTACTCGGGCAACGACATCGCCCACTACGACGTCGCGGCGAACCGCTGGACCCAGTCCTGGCCGCCGCTCTTCCCGCCCTACCTCGAGTCGACGAACTGCTCGGCCTTCGGCTGGAGCTACGGCTGCAAGCCCTGGTCACAGCACACCTACCGCTGGTACGCCTGCGATACCGTCTCGAAGGCCGTCGTCTACTGCGCCCGCATGACCATCCACGCCGGCGACGAGGTGCTCCTGGACGCGGACCCCGCGAAGGCGTTCCGCTACAACCCGAAGACGCACGGCTACTGGACCTGGGTCTACGACCCCGTCGCGCGCAGGCTCCATCCGCCGTCGTTCGGGCGGCCCTTCAAGAACTCGTGGGGCCTGTGCCTGACGCCGACGCCGAAGGGCATCTACGCGCTGACGCAGCAGCGCCTCTATCATGCGCGGGTCGAGGACGGACGAGTGATCTGGACGCTCGTGGACGACAAGGGGCCGAAGCGGCCGCGGGAGTACAGCTACGAGTTCCTGCCCGTCGTCTACGACTCGAAGCGGCACCGGCTGGTCCACTGCATGGGGAGCAAGGAGACGGTGGACGTCTACGCCCGGGGCCTCGGCGACGGCGCGGCCTGGCAGCGTCTGCCGACCCAGGGCGCCGTCGCGATCGGGCGGGAGGCCGCCTATATCGCCCGCCACGACAGCGTGCTGCTGCTGGGGGCCGCGGGCAGGCTGTTTGTGCTGGAGTGCGGCTCGAACCGCTGGCG
>CBFDBL010000800.1:0-2494 GCA_965603035.1 uncultured bacterium | reverse complement strand
CTGGCATGTCGTTGTGGCGTCCACGACAAAACCTGGTGAGAAATGCGGGCTAGGAAATGATATCGGAGTTACGTAACTCCGATACACACTCGTCCCCGTGGTCTGCTGCCTGACCGCCACAGCCTCACGGAGGGGCGGACCGACACTGACGGCTTCCGACGCTCTGCGTCACTCGCAGGAGCGGGCTCCCGAGATAGCCTCGAAGGAATGATATCGGAGTTACGTAACTCCGATATCATTGCGCCGCGGCCACACGAGCCGGAACAAGAGCATGGCGTCGCCACGAGGTGGGTAGCGGGAGCAGAGAGGGTGCCTTCGGTTCTCGAGTACGGGGGTGGCGCGAGCGGGTGCCGGAGCTCTCTAGCACGACAACGCTAGATCGGGAGGCCTCCGCGCGAAGAGTCATTCCGAGCGGAGTGTCAGCGGAGCCGAGGAATCTCTCTTTCCCCGCTCCGACGGACAGAGAGATGCCTCGGCAGGCTCGGCATGACTCCGAGTGGCGACGCCATACCTATATCACTCTCACTGCTGGAGTTACGCGGTATTGGGACCTGCGATCCAGCGTTGTCGTGCTAGTGGTCGAGCTCGAGGACGCGGTGGCGGTAGTGCAGGTAGCTGGGGTAGGAGACGTCGTGGGGGACGCCGTGGTCGCAGGTGGGGTGGTAGCCGCCGCGGGCGACCATGGGCGGGAGGATGCGCTCGAGCTCGCAGTCGATGGCCTCGGGGCCGGCGGCCAGCACCCGCTTGTCGATGCCGCCGCCTATGACCAGCCGAGGCCAGCGCTCGGCCGCCGCCACGACGTCGCAGCCCGCCGCCACCTCGAACGGCTCCATCGCGTCGAGCCCGCACGCGATGTAGTCGGGCAGCAGGGCGTGGGGATTGCCGTCGGTGTCCACCTCGACGTAGAGCCGCTCGGCCTGCCGCCCGCGCAGGGTCTGCACCAGGCTGGCGTAGTACGGGGCGAGGAACTCGCGGAACATCCGCGGGGAGATCAGCGGCCCCGTCTTGTAGCAGATGTCCTCGGCCAGGAACAGGCGGAAGATGGCGACGCGCTCCTGCACCCGCCGCAGCGCCGTGGCCATCAGGTGGAGCCACTGCCCCATGCACTCGCGCACGAGATCGGGCGCGTCGTAGAAGGCATAGAGCAGCTTCTCGGGCCCGAACAGGTCGCGCAGGTACATGTACCCGCCCACCACGCCGCACGTCAGCAGCCGCTCGCCCGAGGCGACCAGCCGCGCCACCTCGGCGATCCTCGTCTCGAAGTCGGTCCAGCGCTCGGGCGTCTCGGGGTCGAGGCGCCACTTGACGTCGGCCTCCCAGTCCTCGCGGCTCTCCACCACGTTCTTCAGGTAGGTGGGCATGAAGCCGTGGACCATGCCCTTGATCACCCGCTTGACTTGGCCGCTCGTGTCCTGGACGATCTGCGTGTGGCCATCGTCCTCGAGCACCTTATGCTCGTAGGCCGGGCAGAACGGGCAGTCGCACCAGCCCAGATGCACGGGCTGACCGACCCACGGGCTCGGGTCGAACCCGAAGAGGTCCCGCTCCCGCCAGTCCTCCGGCATCCCCTCCCCCAGCCAGCGCTCGATGGCCTGGGGCCAGAAGTAGAACTCGCGGCGGAACAGGTGGTCCACCGGCCCCAGCTCGTAGGTCGCCCGGATCCGCTCGACCGAGTTCATCGACCGCTCCTCCTCATGGCCCGCCTCACCCGCGCGCTGCATGCGTAGCCGACGAGGAAGGCGGTGAGGCAGAAGGCGTCGGCGAAGCCGCGGACGAGGCTCCAGTGGGGCTGGAGGCCCCCGAGAAGCCCGCCGCCGTGGCTCACCTCCTGGGCGTAGTTCGCCGTGACCGCGCCCACCGAGCCGAGCGCCGTGAAGACGAGGAAGCCCATCAACACCCACCGTCCCCATTCGCGTTGGGCTCGGAAGGCGATCGCTCCCACGAAGCCCACGGCGCCCATCAGCACTATCACGGCCGCCTCGCCGTACATCCTGACCGCGGGCAGCAGGCCCCCTGGCCACCCGCCCCACGGCGTCGCGATCACGAGCAGCAGCCACAGCACCCTGCCCAGGCCCGCCAGCAGCACGTAGACCCCCAGCGCTCGCGCCGCGCGCGGCAGCCGCGCGGGGCCGGGAGCGGGCCGCGCCTCGTCGCGCGCCCCAGGCCCGCCCACAGGGCCGGCCGTCAGCTCCTCCGACACGTACCGCGCCACCACCACCACGAAGGCCGCCTGCACGAAGGCATACGGGAGCATGAACAGCAGCCCGAAGCCGATGCCCAACGCGGGCGAGGGCACCAGCAGGTGCCACAGGAAGCTCAGCACGGCGGAGACGACCCACGCGGCGATGAACGTGCCGCGCCCCGATGTGCGCCCCTGCACCAGCCGCAACGTCCCCACCACCGACAGACCCGCGCACACCAGGCTCGGCACGCCGTACACCAGCCACACCACCCCGCCCACACTCCCGTACCACGCCCTCTCATACTGGACCCC
>CBFDBL010000799.1:0-2517 GCA_965603035.1 uncultured bacterium | reverse complement strand
TGCATTGCTCATGCAGAGGTCGATAATGGCATGGGGAGGCGTCGCGCAGAACGGGAGCCATCGATGGGTCGCGCGGTCGTCGCGGTAGTGCTGCTGCTGCCTTCGGCCTGCCTGGCGGGCGAGGAGGCGCCGCCGCCCGACTACGCCGAGTTCGAGCGGGGCCTGCTCGCTTCCTCCCGCCGCGTCAACGACCACCATCTCCCGAACAGGGTCTACTCGCTGAGCGAGGAGGACGCGGTCGCCTACTTCGACCGCTACTTCGCGCAGCATCCCTTCAACAACCCGCTGAAGGTGAACCTCGGGTACGCGGTGTTCCACTGGGGCCGCAACCATCGGGCGCTCCAGCGGGCGTTGGGTCGGGTGTTCCTCGAGCAGCTCGCCGAGGTCTTCGCCGCCCATCCGTCCCCCGGCTCGCTCGACAAGGCGATCCGGGCCGAGCCGCAGCGGCACAACGATCTCTTCTTCCGCCTCCACTTCCTCCCGGGTCTGCTCGGCTCGAAGCACCTCGATGCCCAGGAGAAGGAGACGGTCCGGCGGCAGCTCGTCGAGCTGAGCCGCAAGGCGCCGTTCCTGCGGACCGTCGGGGTGCCCATCGACGTCCGCGCCCTGCCCTACGTCAACGCCATCCGCGCCCAGTACCTGATGACGCTGTTCAGTTGGCACAAGGGGCTCGGCCGGCTCGACGACCTCGGCCGCGTGCTGCGGATGGCGGGGCCGCGGCGGGCGATCTACGAGCGGTTCCACATCCTGGTGCTCGACAACGGCTTCTTCGACGAGCGGCAGCTCGGGAGCATCGCGGCGTTCGTCGGCGGCCTGCCCGAGCGCGCGCGGCTGCCGCTGGTGATCACCTGCCACGACAAGCTCGTGGGCGAGGGCAACCGCCACGTCTCCGTCCACAGCTTCGGCTGCCACGGGCGGTTCAACCTCTTCGCCACCCGGGTGGGTCGCGCCCCGGGCAACGAGTTCCCCCGCGGCTGGCGCGCCGTGCGCACCGACGGCTTCACCATCGTCCTCGCCCACGAGTACGGCCACAACGTCGATGGCGCGGTGGTGAGCCACGACAAGGTGCTCCATCGCTTCCGCAACCGCGTTCGCACCATGGCGGGCGCGGACCGCCGCAACTACTGCCGCAACATGTTCGGCGACCGCTTCTTCGTCCAGAACCCCCAGGAGTTCTTCGCCTCGCTGTGCAACCAGTACTTCGCCTGCACCCACAGCCTCTTCGACTACGCCATGGAGCGGCTGCGCGCGGGCAACCCCAACCCCATCAACCAGTTCGTCCTCGTGGCCAGCGCCTTCAGCGACGACGACTACTGCCACGCCTACCGCATCGCGCCCGAAGGCACCATCCGCGTCAGCCGCTTCCCCGTCACGAAGTCCTTCGGCCTCATCGACAGCCTCACCATCGCTGGCAAGACCACGCGCTTCCGCTACGACGACGGCGCCATCGTCGCGGCATCGGCGGGTCCCTAGTCTCCCATCGGCCCCCCTCCCGTCGCGTATCACTTCGCCAGGATGTCGGCGTCGATGTACTGGCCGCCGGCGCTCTGGCGGCAGTGGACGGCGAGCACGTTGCGGCCCGGGCGGAGCAGCCGGAGCGCCGCGGCGTCGAGGGGCCTGTCGAGATAGCCCGTCGAGTATCCCGCAAGCGACGCGAGCGGCTGGCCGTTGAGGTAGACCTCGGCGTAGTAGCGGCTCATCCACTTGCGGGTGGCGGGCGTGTCGATGAGGTAGGGCGGCATGCCGACGCGGTCGGGCTCGTAGGCGCTCTCCTCGGGCCAGGGCACGTGCGGGTCGGTGGTGCAGACGAAGAGGCAGAAGGGCTGGCCCCCGACGCCGGCCAGGAACTTCTCGACGGCGCCGAGACGCAGGCTGGTCACGTCGCCGGGCGAGCAGAGGATCTCGAAGGGGAAGCACTCGGCGGGCCGGAAGTGGGTCTTGCCCGCGATGGCGGTGCGGTAGCCCAGCGGCTCGAGCAAGTGGGGCAGGCTGCGGGCGCCGTCGAAGACGCGGCTGTGGTTGGGCCAGGCGCCGTGGCGCATGGGGTAGAGGCCGGTGTAGAGGGTGGCGCGGCTGGGCACGCACATGGCCGTGGCGGTGAAGGCGTTGCGGAAGCGCATGCCCTCGCGGGCCAGGCGGTCGATGTGCGGCGTCCGCACGGCCGTCGAGCCGTAGCAGCCGGTGTCGGTCTTGGTGTGGTCGTCGGAGAGCACCATCACGACGTTGGGCCGCGGCGCGGGCTCGGCATCGCGCGCCGCCACTCGCCGCATCGCGCAGCCCGGCGCCACGACGGCGGCGCCGAGCGACGCGAGGAACGCCCGCCGGTCCATCGCATCGGCTCCCATCGTCTCCCCCCATCGGTGCCTGCGATCGCTGCCGAAGGTTGCCCGCCATTCTACCTGCCCGCGCCCTGCGGCGCGACCCCAGCGCGGTTGCCGGACGCGAGCGAACGCGGTATGCTGTGGCGTCGGCGCGGTCGCGCGGCCGCCCGTTGCGACTCACCCATGACAGGAGGCG
>CBFDBL010000798.1:0-2522 GCA_965603035.1 uncultured bacterium | reverse complement strand
AATCTGGTGGCGTGGTGCATCGTGCCGTTCGATGCGAAGAAGCGCGGGCCGAAGGAACGGGCCGAGATGCTGAAGCGACTCGCCATCACGAGGCTGGCCTACGACTGGCGTCGCGAGCACGTGCCGACCTTCGAGGCCGAGATCGAGGCGATGCGGGCGCAGGGCATCGCGTTCTTCGCCTTCTGGGGCTCGCATCCGAAGGCGTTCGAGCTGTTCGCGAAGCACAGGATGTCGCCGCAGATCTGGCAGACCGTGGGCTCGCCGCGCGGCGGCACCCAGGCCGAGAAGGTCGAGCAGGCGGCCAAAGGCCTTCGCCCTCTGGTCGAGCGGACGCGGAAGCTCGGCAGCAAGCTCGGCCTCTACAACCACGGCGGTTGGGGCGGCGAGCCCGACAACCTGGTCGCCGTCTGCCGATGGCTCCGCCAGCACGCCGAGGCCGACCACGTGGGCATCGTCTACAACCTCCACCACGGCCACGGCCACATCGCCGACTTCGCCGACGTCCTCGCCCGCATGAAGCCCTATCTCCTGTGCCTCAACCTCAACGGGATGAACACCGACGCCAGGCCGAAGATCCTGCCGCTCGGCCAGGGCGAGCACGACGAGGCCCTGCTCCGCGCCATCGCGGCCAGCGGCTACCGCGGCCCGGTCGGCATCCTCGACCACCGCGGGTCGGTGGACGCCGAGCAGAGCCTGCGGGAGAACCTCGCGGGCCTGAGGCAGCTCCTCGCGCGGCTCGGCGACAAGGCCGCGCTCGAGACCTACCGATAGAGCAGCGCCAGGACAGGGGAGCCGAGCGGGGGCTACCGGACCCGCCAGCGGACGTTGGCGCGCAGGAGGTACGTGTGGAGGTGGGGGCGGAGGTCGCGCGTGCGGCCGCGGCGGTAGCGGAAGTGGATCTGCTCGGGGTAGGACTCGGCGATGGAGTAGGTGAGGCGGTCCTGGCCAGAGCCGCGCCAGGCGAAGATGAGGAGCTTCTGCTGGGCGAAGTCGACCTTGGTCTTGAGGAGGGCGAGCGCCTTCTCGGTGAAGTAGGGGGCGGCGGCCTCGAGGGAGTCGAGCACGAGCGGCTTGGTGGCGCTCGATGCCTTGAAGACGGCCTGTGTCGGCTTCGGCTGTTTGAGCGGCTGGATGGGCGGCAGCTTGGCGTCGGGCTCGCCCGCGAGGGCGGCGATCGCAATGAGCAGGCTCCCGAGCGTCACGACGTGGCGTCTGCGGTCAGGTCTGCACATCTGGGCCTCCGTTCAGCGGGCACCGTCCGCGTTCTCAGCCGCCGCCCGATGATGATACGGTAATGGCGGTGGGGCGGGATGTCAAGGGGGATCGAGCATCCCCCATCGCGGATCGAGGCCAGAGCCGCCCCGGGCGCGCGGCGCGGCTCGCGTGACACTTCTTTTACACCGCCAGTCGGAACCCCGCGCCTGCCGACACGTCCAACGTTGTGAAGCGTGCACGGGCCGCCTCCCGGAACGACGCACTCGACACCCTGAAGCGAGGTTGGAACTATGGTCTCTGTTCGCGAAGCGCGGTCGCCTCACGTGGCGGGCGGGATGTACCTGGTGGCGGGCTCGGGCGGCAGCGTGCGTGCGCTGGTCGATGCCGGCATCGCGCGGACGCTGCCCCGGCTGCGGCCGGCGGTGGACTGCATCGCCCGCGTGCTCGAGCGCTGCCTGACCGACGAGGGGCTGGTGGTGCGGATCACCATCGAGCGCGGGCCTGCGACGCGGAAGGCGAGAACCTGCGCCTGAAGGGCCGCCGACCGCGGCCGCAACACGCAGAGGAGAGCGAGCATGGGCCGGACCGTGACATCGGGCCTCACGCTGCTGGCCGTGGCCCTCGGGGCCGCCGCAGGGGCCATCAACACGAGCAAGAGCGGCACCTACGAGCAGGGGAGCTGGGCCTACGGCTACTCGATCCGCGCGGCAGGCAGCCGCAGCGAGTGCCGGCACGGCGACCTGGCGTTCGAGGGCTGGGCCATCGAGAAGCTCATGAAGGTCCGGCAGTACGACAAGGTCCGCACCCCGTGGGGCGTGATGCAGTATCTCGGCCCGAAGGCCCGCTGGAACAGCGGCTGGCTGTCGAAGACGACCTACGACCACCCGCTCGACGGGCGCGGCCGCCTGCTCCCCTCCCCCAAGCCCGGCGCCGCGCTCGCCGCGAAGCAGCGCCCGATGGACATCACCCCGAGGCACGCCGACGAGGCCGTCGAGGCCTTCGTCGGCCAGACCCTGCGCATCCGCCTCCCCGGCAACCCCAGCACCGGCTACACATGGGTCGTCAAGGTGCTCAAGGGCGACTCCGTCGCCCAGCACGGCAAGCTCGTCTTCGAGAGGGCCGAGGGCACCGGGGGCATGGCCGGCGCCGGCGGCACACTGGTCGCGACCTTCAAGGCCCTCAGGCCCGGACCCACCACCGTCATCCTCGAGTACAAGCGGCCCTGGGAGAAGAAGGACCCCGAGCGCACCCAGGTCCTCCGCTTCACCATCCAGCCCGACCCGCCCAAGCCGAAGCCCTGACGCCCG
>CBFDBL010000797.1:0-2567 GCA_965603035.1 uncultured bacterium | reverse complement strand
CCGCCCGCCACGTTCGCCGCACGCACGGCCTCCGCCATGGTGCCGCCGCCGGCGAGCACGAAGCCGAGGACGCTGAGCACCATGTCGCCGGCGCCGGTAACGTCGAAGACCTCGCGGGCGTTGGCCGGGATGTGCAGCGGGCGCTCGCCCTTGCGGTAGAGCGAGATGCCGTCGCGGTCGCGCGTGATGATCGAGGCCTCGAGGTCGAGGCGCCGGAGGAGACGCCGGCCGATCTTGTCGAGGCTCGCGGGGTCGTCGGGCAGGCCCGCGGCCTCGGCGGCCTCGGTGCGGTTGGGGCAGATGGCGGTGGCGCCGCGATAGCGGAGCGCCGCGACGCCCCGGGCGGGGTCCACGACGACCCGCGTGCGGGCCTTGCGGCAGAGCGCCATCAGCCCGGAGAGCAGGGAGGGCGTGAGCAGGCCCTTGTCGTAGTCGGAGACGAGCACGACGTCGGCCTTGCGCACCTTGGGCTCGAGCCGTGCGAGCAGCTTGTCGGTGACGGCGGCGGGCAGGGGGCTGACGTCCTCGAGGTCCACGCGGAGTACCTGCTGGACGCGCGCGAGGTATCGGGTCTTGACGGTCGTCGGGCGGTCGGGCAGTGCGAGGACGGCCTGCACGTCCACGCCGTGAGCCCTGAGGAGGCGGCGGACGCTCTGGGCGTCGTCGTCCCTGCCGAGGGTGCCGGCCACGGAGACGCGGGCGCCGAGCTCGGCGAGGTTGACGGCGACGGAGCCGGCGCCGCCGGGCCGCGGGTCGTCGGCGGCGACCTTGAGGACGGGGATGGGTGCCTCGGGCGAGATGCGCTCGACGCTGCCCCAGACGTAGCGGTCGAGGATCAGGTCGCCGACGACCAGGATGCGCGGCTGGCCGATGGCGGCGAACATCTTGGCGAGATCGCGGCTCATGGGATCCTCTGCCCCTCGGTGGTGGGTTCGTTCGGGCTCTCGTGCTCGGCCTGAAGCTCCTCGGGCGGTCGTCGGCGCCAGCGGCGGTGGAGCCAGAGCCACTGGTCGGGGTGCTGTCGGACGTAGTGCTCGATGCGACGGGTGAACAGGGCGGTGTTGGCCTCGACGTCGGTCTTGTGGTCGCCCGTCCTGATGAGCTCGAAGGGCGGGTCGAAGTGCAAGCGGTGGCGGAAGCCCTTGTCGGCGCGGCGGGTGTAGGCGGGCACGACGGGGACGTCGTACTTGAGCGCGATGGCGGCGGGGCTGGGCACGGTGGCGGCCAGCTTGCCAAAGAAGGGCACGAAGACGGGGCTTTTGCGGTGGTTCTGGTCGATGAGCATGGCGACGGTGCCGCCTTCCTTGAGGCGGCGGATGACGGCGCGGAGGCCGCCAGGGCCGCGGTCGACGATGGTCTGGCCCATGCGCTCGCGGAGGCGGCGGGCGTTCTTCTCGAGCAGCGGGTTGTCCATGGGCCGCGCGACGGCGAGCACGGAGCCGGCGACCTTGGCGGCGGCGAAGCCGGCGAGCTCCCAGTTGCCTATGTGGGCGGTCACCACGATGGCGCCCCTGCCCTTGGCGAGGACGGCGCGCAGGTGCTCCTCGCCCTCGAAGTCGCAGAAGTCGGCCAGGTCGTGCCGGCGCAGGATGTGGGGGACGATGAGGCCTTCGATGAACGTGACGCCGAGGTTGCTGTAGACGCGCTTGACGAAGCGCCTGGCCTCCGCGGGGCTCAGGCCCAGCGCGCGCGCGGCGTTCGCCTCGGCGACGACGCGGTGGCGCCTGTCCCACAGGCGGATGTAGAGCCCGAGTCCGCGGCCGCAGGTGAGCGCCCAGCGGACCGGCATGTGGCCGAAGACGCACTCGAGGCCGCGGATCGTCGCGTACTCGGCGAGGTTGCGGAACGTGCTGCGGGGCCGCTTGGCCATGGGTGTTGGGCCCCCGTCGGCGATCAGGTCTCGAGGACCTGCTCGAGGATCTCCACGAGCAGCTCCTCGCCCTGGAGGAGGGTCAGCTCGATGGCCAGGACGTAGAGCGGGGGAGCATGCTCGGGGAACGCGCGGATCTTCACGGCGTCCTTCTCGGTGGTGACGATGGCCGCCGCACCGGCCTGGGCCGCGGCGCGGGCGATCGCCTCGAGGTCGGGCTCGTCGTACCAGTGGTGGTCGCGGAAGGGCTCGTGGTGGACCACCTCGGCGCCCAGCTTCGCGAGGGCGGCGGGGAAGGCCTCGGGGTTGCCCAGGGCGCTGAAGGCGTAGACCTTGCGGCCCTCGACCCAGCCGAGGGGCCGGCTCTCCTCGGTGGCGTGGTGGTAGAAGCGCACGGGGCGGTGGCTCGACTCGACGATGGGCCGGTAGCCGCACAGCTCGCGCACGCGTCGGTGGATGGTGCGGAGTCGGTCCCGGGGGCACAGGTCGCAGCGGGTGAGCACGACGACGTCGGCGCGCCGCAGGTTGCGCAGCGGCTCGCGCAGCAGCCCGCGCGGGAGCACGCGGCCGTAGCCCCAGGGCCGGAGGCTGTCGAGCAGCACGACGTCGAGATCGCGGGCGACCCGCATGTGCTGGAAGCCGTCGTCGAGCAGGATGCACTCGGCGGCGTGCTCCGCGATCGCGTCGAGGCCCCGGG
>CBFDBL010000796.1:0-2575 GCA_965603035.1 uncultured bacterium | reverse complement strand
CCTGGCATGTCGTTGTGGCGTCCACGACAAAACCTGGTGAGAAATGCGGGCTAGTCCTCCGGCGGCTTCGCTCGCCGCTCGTACTCCTGCTCGAGAGCCTTGTAGCGCTTGTCGAACGCGTCGAGCGGCTCGCGCAGGCGGCGCAGCGTCTCGTGGAGGTCCACGATCTTCAGCAGCCGCTGGCGGGCCTGCTCGGCGCGCCGCGCCACCGCCTCGTCGCGACACTCCGCCGCGATTTTCTGGTAGGCGCTCAGCACCTTGGTGAACGTCCGTTCCCCCGGCTTCTTGCCCAGCTCGGCGGCGTAGGCCGACTGGGCCTGCCGCAACGCCGCCACGCCCCCGGCACGGTCCATCCCCCCCTCGGCCGGCGCCCGCGTCGTCGGCCGCGGCTCGAGCCCCTCGTCGGCGGCCTTGCGGACGAACCTGCTGTGCACCCAGGCCCGGGCCTGGGGCGGCGGCGCGATGCCCACCCAGTCGCCGTCCTGGTCCACCACCTTCACGCGCTCGCCGCGCGGGAGCTGCCCCAGGATGTCGCCCTTGAGGGTCGGTCGCGCCCGCACGTTCACCCGGTCTTTGCTCAGCGTGGCCTGCTTGCCGTCGGCGTCGGTCTCGAGCATGGACTTGTGGAGCCACACCGTGCAGTTCCTCGGCACGGCGATGGCGAGCCAACTGAAGCGCCTGGCGGCGACTCGGACCCGGTCGCCGCGCTCGGCGACGGCGAGTATCGTGTAGTTGATGCCGTCGCCGCCGCGGATGTAGACGCGGTCGGCGGCGATCTCGCCGACGAAGGGCGTCGGCGGCGCGGCGTCGGCTGCCCACAGGAGCGCGTGGGTGGCCAGGGTCAGGACGGCAAGGCAGGTTCGCGAGCCCATCATGCACCCCCGATGGCCTGACGGCGCGGGCGGGTCGCCCTCGCAGGCGGCCTCTCGCCGGGCATTATAGGAATCGCCCCGAACGGAGTCAATCGCTTGACACGGCTGACCGCCGGTCGTAAGATGACGTGCGCAAGGGGAGTGCCCGCTTGGAGGAGCCGACGTGGAGCCCAAACAGATCGGGATGCTGGCGGTGGCGCTGGGCCTCATCGTGGTGGCGCTCGTGCTGGTCGTCCGGCAGTTCGGCGGCAGCGACGAGCAGGGGGACCCGACGGCCACGTGGGTGTGCGACGGTTGCGGCCACGAGGCCAAGGCGCCCCTGGGGGACACGTCGCCCGAATGCCCGAAGTGCGCCGAGGGGCAGTTGGTGCAACGGGTCTTCTTCAAGTGCAAGAAGTGTGGCGAGGTCTTCGAGGCCTACCAGCTCAACTGGTCGCCCCTCGAGCCGCGCGCGGCGGCGAAGGCCAAGGAGGCCGACGCCTCGGGCCCGCTCCAGCACGGCGTGCGCAAGGAAGACACCCAGTTGATCCGCCGCCCCGGCGGCAAGTGGGCCTGGCGCGATTCCCGCGTCGGCAGCCGCATGGCGCGCGACCTCGAGTGCCCCAAGTGCGGCAAGGCCAAGTACGACAAGTTCGAGAAAATCCTCGACCCGACCGAGAAGTAGCCCGACCGGCCGCGCCCGCGCGATGCTGTGAGGCCTAGCTCCAGGAGTCTGACGCCATGGGCTGCCGAGGGTGCCGCGATGCCTTCACCCTGATCGAGCTCCTCGTGGTCATCTCCATCATCATGCTGCTCGTGGTCATGACGCTGCCCGTGCTCCAGCAGGTGACCCGCCAGGCGCGCGCGACCAACTGCGTCGCCAACCTCAAGCAGCTCGCCGTGGCCTTCCGCAGCTACGCCAACGCGCACGACGGCATCCTCACCGGCACCGAGGCCTGCTACACCCCTACCTGGGTCTTCCACTGCGACCCGGACCACACCCCCAGCCCCACGCGCCCCGCCGGCTGGGACGAGATGCCGACCGGCGGCCAGCTCTACCCCTTCTTCCGCAACCCCGAGCTCGTCCTCTGCCCCGCCGACCGCGTGGGCCGGGGCAACGGCAAGCTCAGCTACTCGGTGCCCGTCATCAACCGCTACCGCATCATGGACGACGTGCCCAACACGACGGAGACGCTCCTGGTCATGGAGGAGCATCCCGCCTACAACATCGGCGGCCACAGCAGCCCGGCGCGCCGCGAAGGCGGCTTCGCCTGCTCCGACCGCCCCGCCGCACGACACAGCCGCAAGGCCGGCACCGGCTGGTTCGACGGCCACGCGCAACTCATCGAGTACCCCGAAGGCACCACCGCGCGCGACTTCAACCGCGAGATATGGAAGCAGATCAACCAGGACGCATGGCGGGAGAACTGCGGCCAGGACTACAGGCCGCCGCACATGAGATGAGGGGCCGCACGACGGCCCAGCCAGCACAGGAGAAGCCTAAGATGGGTGGTAGCACACGTCGTCGCAATGCGCGTCACGGGGCCAGCGCCGCCTTCACCCTGATCGAGCTGCTGGTGGTCATCGCCATCATCATGATCCTCGCGGCCATGGCGCTGCCCGTGCTTATGAGGGCCGCCCGACAGGCGCGAGCCGCCAGTTGCATCAGCAACATCAAGCAGCTCGCCGTCTCGTTCCGAAGCTACGCCAACAACAACGACGGC
>CBFDBL010000795.1:0-2580 GCA_965603035.1 uncultured bacterium | reverse complement strand
TTGCGTGCGGCGCCTCGATGCCCTACCCTCGACGGCCGAGAGGAGCACGTCGGCGATGTCGCGAGCATCGGCCGCTCTGTCGGGGTATCTGCCTGCCTTCGCGGATCGCGACGAGCCGTTTCTGACCTGCTACTCGCTGCGGCCAGACAGGACGGTGGCGCGCAGGGAGCTGTCGCGAGGCGAGTTGTGGTCGTTGGCCCGGCGGGCCGCTCACGTGCTCCGAGGCCATGGGCTTGGCTCAGGCGACTGCTTCGCTCATTGGCTCAGTGGCAATCGGCCCGAGGACCTGGCCTTCCGCCTCGGTGCGACCCTGGTCGGCGCCGTGCCGGTGACGGTGAACTGGCAGGCCGACACGGTCGAGCGCATCGCCCACAAGGCTGAGCTCACCGAGAGCCGGCTCGTGCTCGCGGACCGCGGGGTCCCCGAGGAGTCGCGCGCGGCGCTGGCGTCGCGGCTGCCCGGCCTCGCCTTCTTCGGTGCCGACGAGCTTGCCGACCAGCCCGAGCTGGCGGAGGACGCCTTCTGCGGCGATCTGGGCGCCGAGGCGAGCCGCATCATCATCTTCACCTCGGGCACCACGGGCCAGCCCAAGGGCGTGCGACTGCCCTACCGTAGCTACGCGACCAATCGCGACACCTTCGAGTCGTTCCTCCAGATCGGCGACGACGACTGCTTCGCTTCCCTCGTCGTCAACCCGCTGCACCACACCAACTCGACGGCCATCACCGACTGGGCCATGCGGCGCCCGCGCACCCGCCTGCACCTCGTCGAGCGCTACTCGACGCAGTTCTGGAGCATTCTCGCCGAGGTCGCAGGCGGGGGCTACGACCGCATTGTGACGCCCATGGTCTCCCGCCACTTCGACTTCCTCGAGAACCTGCGCCAGCAGGACAGGCTGCCTCTCCCGCTCGGCACGCTCGAGGGCGCGATGCGGCGGGTGGACTTCCTGCTCGGCTCGGCGCCCGTGGGGCCGACCACCGTGCGGCGGCTCCAGGAGCGCGCGGGGCGCACGCCGCTGGTGCGGTTCGGCTCGACCGAGACGTGCCTCCAGGTCACGGGCACGCCGCTCCACCTGAGTGAGGGGGACAAGCTGACAGCCTTCCGACGCGGCTGGTCGCACCGATGGAAGGGGGAGGCGCAGCCGGGCTACTACATCGGGCGTCCGCATCCGCCCTACACCGAGTGCCGCATCGTGCGGAGCGTCGCGCGCGGCGGTCCCGACTACTTCGCCGACTGCGCCGAGGGCGAGCCGGGCCGCGCGATCGCCCGCGGCGGCAACCTGATGGAGGGCTACGTCAAGGACGAGGCAGCGACCCGCGAGGTCCTGCACCCCGACGGCTGGTACACGGGGCTCGGCGACGTGTGCTTCTGGCTGCGGAGCGGGTGCGACGGCGCGCGCGACTACTACTGGATGAGCCGCGAGTCCGCGCTGCTCATCCGCGGCGGCGCCAACTACCCCTGCGCCCAGATCGACGCCGAGCTCGAGGCCTTCGCCGTCGAACGCTACGGCCTGTCGCCCGACGCCTTCGACCTCGCGGTGGTGGGCTTGCGGCTCACGAGCGAGCACGAGGACGCGTGCTGCGTGACCATCGAGCTTCGCTCCGACGAGGCGATGGCGAGGCGGGCGGAGATCGAGCGCACCTTCCTGTCGGACGCACGCGCGCGGGTATCGAAGGGGGCGAGGCCCGACCGCCTGCGCTTCGCCGCCATCCCGCGCAACTTCAAGGGCGCCATCCTCGTGCCCGAGCTCAAGAGGCAATGCCGCACGGCGTTCGGGCAGCCCTGAGCGCCGCCGTCACTCCGCGACCTCGAACTCCACTTCGTTCGAGATCAGTGTGCCGTCGAGCTTGCGGTACTGCTTCCCCTTCAGGTTGGTGTAGACGCCGCCGTCGCCCGTGACGACGAGCTTGAGCCTGTGCCGTCCCGGCGCGAGCCCGAGGCGGCGCGCCGTGTAGAGCTCGCGCTGGAAGGGGAAGGGGTGGACGTGCTCGTCGCTGAGGGGACGGCCGTCGGTGGGCACGGGCGCGCCGTCGATCTCGACGCGCACGTGCGACGCGCCGTGTCCCTTGTCGAGCCATAGCATGTCGGCCTCCGTCCCGTCGGACTCGGCCTGGAGGAAGAAGCGGATCCGCTCGCCGGGCTTGAAGCGCTCGCGGGCCGCGCGGATGCGGGAGCGGCAGCCGCGGACCCTCGCTCCCCAGGGCGGCAACGGCCTCTGCGGTGGGGCCGACAGGTGCTCGGCGAGGGTCAGGCGCTCGAGGCCCCCATCGGTGACAGTCCAGACGGTGATGCGGGCCGGATGGGCCTCGGAGAAGAAGTCGCTCAGCCGCAGGCGGAAGCGGAAGTCCAGCCCCCGTCGGTCGACGGCGCGGCGCACCCAGGGCGCGTTGGGACTCGTCCAGTCTACGCGGATGGGCAGGGCCCGTCCGTCCTTGTCCTGGGCTCGCACCTGCCCGGGCAGGCGGAGCAGGTCGCGCTGCTGCTTGACGAAGAGGTGGCGCGGCTGGTCGGCGAGGTGGGCGAGATGGGCGGCGACGCTCAGCCACTCGTCCCGGCGGGTGATCGTCGCGTGCGCGGCGA
>CBFDBL010000794.1:0-2585 GCA_965603035.1 uncultured bacterium | reverse complement strand
CCCCCTCGTGCTTGGCGAGACCGAAGTCGGCGACCTTGACGCGGCCCTTGCGGTCGAGCAGGATGTTGGAGGGCTTGATGTCGCGGTGCAGGATGCCGCACTCGTGGGCCTCGGCGAGCGCCGAGGCCGTCTGCCGCATGACCTCGAGCGCGCGGGCAGGCGCGAGGCGGCCCTCGCGCTTGAGCAGGTCGGCGAGGGTCTCGCCGTCGATGAACTCCATGGCGATGAACTGGTGGCCGAGGGCCTCGCCGATGGCGTGGATCTCGATGATGTTGGGGTGGCGGACCGCCGCGGCGGCGCGTGCCTCGCGGCTGAAGCGCTCGACGAAGCTCTCGTCGCTGGCGAGACTGTGGGGGAGGACCTTGATGGCGACCATGCGGTCGAGCGACGCCTGCCGTGCCTTGTAGACGGCGCCCATGCCGCCTCGGCCGAGCAGCTCGAGGATCTCGAACTCGCCGAGCGTCTGGCCGATCAGGGGGTCGCGGGGCTGCGAGGGCTGCGACTTCCCTGGCACGGCGAGGCTGGCGCCGCACTGCGAGCAGACGACGCGCTCGCCGGCGGCGGAGTCGAACTCGAGCCGCTGGCCGCACTTGGGGCACTTCGCAGGATGCTTGGCCACAGACCGTCCCTCCTCGCTCGCGCTGTGGCTGCCGCGTGGTTCTGGGGGCGATGATAGGGGCCGGGGCCTGGGAAGTCAACCTGCTTGGAGAACGCGCCAGGGCTGCGGCCTGGGGAGCCGCAGCCCTGGGCGGGGCCGGTGGTCGGGTGGGAGGCGCTACCCGGCCAGGTTGGGCAACTCGATGACGGTGCCGGCGCGCAGGGAGTTGGGCTCGGCCGGCTTGGGCAGGCGCGCGCGGTTGTGCTCGTAGAGCTTCTTCCAGCGGGTCGGGTCGCGGTAGATCTTGCGGGCGATGGAGTAGAAGCTGTCGCCTTTGCGGACGGTGTAGGTCTTGAGGGTGGCTGCGGCGGGTGCGGGGCCGATGGTGCGGTCGGGCGCCTTGCCGGCGAGCTTCCTGGCGACGTCGGCGGCGTCGGAGGGCGGGGGTGGGGTGCCCTTGCCTCGGACGACCCGCGGCTCGGGCGGCTTGGGCAGGTGGGGGATCTTGATGACGCGGCCGATGGTGAGGGCCTGGGGCGGGATCTTGTTGGCCTCGTAGATGGTCCGCCACTTGCGCTCGTCGTTGTAGTAGTCCCTGGCGAGCTTGGTGTAGCTGTCGCCCTTGACGATGGTGTGTATGGCGAGGAAGGCGGGCTTGGGCTCGGGCTTGGGCTTCGGGAGGGGACCTGTGGGGATGTGGCCGTCGTCGCGTGCGGGGAGCGGGTCGTGTCGGTCGGCGGCGCGTCGGTCGGGCTCGGGTGTGCCGGTGTGGATGAGCTCGGCGCGCGGCGGCAGGTTGTTCATCATGGCGGGGAGTGGTGCAGGCGAGGGGTCGAGGTCGGTGGGCGGTCGCGTGGGGGCCTGGCGCCGGAGGTCGGCGAGGGGGTCGTGGTGCGGGGCGACGGGTGCCGGCGGGTCGGTGGTGGCGTCGGTGAGGGTGACGTTGCCCTGGTCGGTGTAGGTCTCGGCGTCGGTCTGGGGCCGCGGGCTCCGGCCCCAGATGATGACGACGACGACCATGAGCAGCATGATCACGATGATGGCGATCTTGGCGTCTTTCCTCAACACGAACTCTCCTTTCGCCGGCCTGCGGGGACGGACTCGTCGCGAGGTGTTCATGGCACTGTGTCTTAGACGGGGAGGTTGCTTCGGGGAAAGCCTCCTTATGTATAGTCCTCTGCGGCGGGTCTGTCAAGGGGAGAAAATGGAAAAATCGTGGGATCGGCGCTTTTTTCTGCCCGGGTGCCGAGGGCGGGGGGTGCCATGGCTGCGGCGGGCCGCCCGGGGGTGGGCGGCCCCCCGTGTGGGGAGGCAGTGTGGTGGGTCAGCGTCGGCCGAGGCGCTTCTCGATCTGCTCCTGGTGGAGGATGAGCAGCGGGCTGGCGATGAAGACGGAGGAGTAGGTGCCGACGATGACGCCGATGAAAAGGGCGAAGGCGAAGGACTGGATGACGCCGCCTGCGAAGACGAGGAGCGCCAGGACGGCGAGCAGGGTGGTGACGGAGGTCAGCAGTGTGCGGCTGAGCACCTGGTTGATGCTGGTGTCGATGATGGAGGCGTCGACGTCGCGCTTGCGCTCGCGGCGGAGGTTCTCGCGGATGCGGTCGAAGACGACGATGGTGTCGTTGATGGAGTAGCCGATGATGGTGAGGAGTGCGGCGACAATGGGGAGGTTGAACTTGATGCCGATGACGGCGAGGACGCCGATGGTGACGAGGACGTCGTGGAGGAGCGCTGCGACGGCCGCGATGCCGTACTTGAAGCGCTCGAAGCGCAGCCAGACGTAGCCGATGATGAGCACGCTGGCGGCCGCGATGGCGACGGCGGCCCAGATGAGCATCTGCTTGGCGACGGCGGGGCCGACCTTGGCGACGCGCGGGATGGGGTTCGAGAGCGGGAAGGTCTCGGTGTCCTTGCGGATGTGGGAGGCGAGGGTCTCGGCCTGGTCGGCGGCCACGGCGAGCTGGTAGGCGACGGCCTCGGGGGG
>CBFDBL010000793.1:0-2587 GCA_965603035.1 uncultured bacterium | reverse complement strand
AGGCGACGGGGGTCGCGAAGTAGCTCTTGACCTCCCGCTTGTAGATGCTCAGCAGGCCTCTCATGCCGCGTCTCCCTCCTTGGTCGTCCTCTTGGCGTGGCGGGTCGTGAGCTTTCGGAAGATGGCGTCGAGCTCGCCGCCCTCGGTCCTCCGCAGCTCGTCGGGGGTGGAGTCGACGAGCACCCGGCCGCGGTCGATGATGATCATCCGGTTGCAGCAGGCGTCCACCTCCTCGAGGAGGTGGGTCGAGATGACGATGCACTTCTCGGCGGCGAGGCTCTTGATGAGCATCCGCACGTCGTGCTTCTGGTTGGGGTCGAGGCCGTCGGTCGGCTCGTCGAGGACGAGCACCGGCGGGTCGTGGATGAAGGCCTGGGCGAGGCCGACGCGCCGGCGGTAGCCCTTCGAGAGGGTGCCGATCGGCTGGTGCATGACGTCGGCGATGGCACAGGTCTGCGCGATGCGCTGGATGGCGTCCGCGCGCTCCGACCCGTCGATGCCGCGGGCATCGCACACGAAGGCCAGAAACGACACCGGCGTCATCTCCTCATACGCAGGCACGTTCTCGGCCAGGTAGCCGAGCTTGCGGCGGACCTGCACCGGCTCGTGCAGGATGTCGTGCCCCGCCACCGTCGCCGTCCCGCTGTCGGGGGCGAGGAAGCAGCTCAGGATCTTCATCGTCGTGGACTTGCCGGCCCCGTTCGGGCCCAGGAAGCCGAGTACATCTCCTTTGGCGGCGCCGAAGGAGATGCCATCGACTGCCCGGATGGGGCCGAAGGCCTTGCGCAGCTCCTTTACCTCGATCATCGACGCTCTCCTCTGTGCGCGATTTGACAGCCCTTCTCTTCATGACAGCGGGGATGCAAACACCGTGCCAAGGCGCACGCTCATGCGTGTGTCTTCGTAAGTCGTTCCCAAGCGAATGCTTAGGGCTGACGCCGACGGCGCCCACCGCCCGGGCGGGCCTGTCAGAATGGCAGGGACGCGCCGCGGCCCGCCCCGGCGCCTACGGTGGCGTGCTCTTGCGCACGCCGAGGCGGAGGAGCGCCTTGCGGGCCGCGCGCCCGAGCTTGGAGTCGGGGGTCTGGCGCACGATGGCCTCGTACTGCGCGACGGCCTGGTCCTTGCGCCCGTGCTCGAGCAGCAGGTCGGCGTAGCGGTAGCGCCACTGGCAGGCGTAGTACGGCGAGACCTTGAGCGCCAGGGCCTTGTCGAAGCGCGCGAAGGCGCCCTCGACGTCGCCCTTGGCCGCGAGCACGCGGGCCGTGTCGTAGTGCAGCCGGCCGACGTAGTAGGTCGAGGTGTCGGCGGCGAGCTTCTCGGCGGCCTGGTACTGGGCCAGGGCCTCGTCGTGGCGGTCCGAGCGGTAGTAGGCCGAGCCGAGCGAGTAGCGGACCTCGAAGTCGTCGGGCCGGAGCTTGACGGCGCGCTCGAGGAGCATGATGGCGCAGTTCGCCTCGCCCCAGCCGAGGTACATCTTGGCGACGTGGACGTGGACGAGGCCGCGGGTCTCGCCCTTGGTCCCCGACGCCTTGTCGCAGACCTTGACGATGGCGTCCCACTGGCCGGCCTGGCCGAGCAGCGCCACGAGGTCGCGGTAGTACTCGGGCTCGTCGGGCTTCGTGGCGGCGAGCCGCTCGAAGAGCAGGACGATGGCGTCGAGGATGCGCTGGCGGGTGGCGTCGTCGATGGCGCCGGCGCGGCCCTTGTGGACGGCGAGCAGCTCGCCGTAGAAGCGGCGCAGGTCGTCGGGCGAGGGGCGAGCGGTCTCGAGGGTCTTGAGCGCCTGGGCGAGCACCTCGACGGCCTTGTCGGCGTGGGCGTTGATGACGTGGAGGTGGAGCAGCTCGGTGTAGTTGTTGAGCTGGTCGGGGTGCTCCTGGATGCGGCCCCGGTAGAGAGCCTCGAGGCCGGACTCGAGGCGGACGGCGATGCGGCGCGTCTCGCCCGCCTCGAGCTCGACGTGCTCGGCGACGGGCTTGTACATGGGCTCGCGCGCGATGCGGAGCGTGTGGGCGCCGGCCTCGACGTGGTGGAGGGTCAGGGGCGTGACCCCGCGGTAGTCGCCGTCGAGCAGGACGCTCGCGCGGTCGGGGGTGGACTCGATGACGAGGGTGGCGAGCGCGAGCGGCTCGAGGGTCGGGCTCAGGGCCGTGGTCTCGGCCGGGTCGAGGGTCTGGCGCCAGGGCTTGTAGCCGTTGCGGACGATGCGGACGGCGTGGAGGCCTGGCGCGAGGCTGGCCTCGGTGGGCGTGGAGCCCACGGGCTCCTCGTCGATGAACACGTCGGCGCCCGGCGGCGTCGAGGCGATGGTGACCGCGATGGGCCGCCCGCCGCCGGCCAACAGCCGTCCGCGCAGGCCCGGCAGCAATGCGACGAGTGCCGCGCCGACCACCGCCAGCACCACCAGAGCCGTCAGGAGCCGGCCGACGACGCGCGATGTGCGCCGCAGCGGCGACAGGACCTCGACCGTCTCGTCCTCGCGGATGCTCACGGCAACAGCGTTCCTAGAAATCGGGCGGCGCCATCGGCGGCTTCGGCCGGGGCGCCGGGCGGGGGGCCGTGCCCGGCGCCGTCGCCTTGCCGG
>CBFDBL010000792.1:0-2592 GCA_965603035.1 uncultured bacterium | reverse complement strand
CGAGGTCCAGACGGCACTCATCCTCCACCTCAAGAAGCTCGACGTCGGCATCGCCATCGAGCGCGTCACCCTCGACGCCATCGTCCCGCCCCGCCAGGCCAAGGGGGCCTTCGACGACGTCATCGAGGCCGAGCAAGAGCACAGCGAGCAGAAGCACAAGGCCCAGGGCAAGGCCAGCGAGATCCTCAACGCCGCCAAGGCCGAGGCCAGCCGCACCAAGGCACAGGCACTCGCCTACAAGGTCCGGGTCAAGGAGCAGGCCGACGCCGACGCCGCCTACATCGAGGACCTGCTCAACAAGTTCCCCGACAAGCCCGACCTGCTCGACATCTTCCTCGAGCACCACCTCGTCGAGGTCCTCGAGGAGACCCTCAAGGACGCCGAGGAGATCTACGTCGTCCGGCCCGGCCCTGGGGGCCGGCAGGAGATCCGCCTGTACATCAAGCCCGACCCGACGCTCGAGCCCCAGCCCGGCAAGGACGAGGACGACGACGAGGCCCCCGCTGCGGAGTGATCGACACGATGGCAACCGCTGACCACGCCGAGCACGCCGGCCACGACCACGGCCACTCGGTCTTCGACCACCGCCACGACTACTTCGACCCCGGGCGCCCCGACGCGCGCGACGCCGAGCGCCAGCAGGGCAAGGTCGCCGTGCGCCTGCTCGGCACGCTGCTCGGCGGCGCGCTCGTGGCCAACGCCTACCTGTGCGACTGGCTGCTGCCCGAGAGCCGGGGCGTGGGCGACTTCAGCGCCGTGCTCGGCGCCCTGCTGCTCGCGGCGCCGCTCTTCTGGCACTCGATCCGCGACCTCACCCGCGGCCAGCTCCACATGGACGAGCTCGCCTCGCTCGGCATCCTCGCCGCCATCAGCCTCGGCAACTACCGCACGGCCGGCGTCGTCGCCTTCCTGCTCCTGATGTCCATGCTCGTCCAGCAGCGCAGCGCGCTCGGCGCCCGCGCCGCCATCGAGCAGCTCCTCCGCCTCACCCCCACCACCGCCCAGCTCGTGACCGAAGACGGCGAGCGCGAGGTCGCCGCCGCCGACCTGCGCCCGGGGCAGCACATCCGGGTCCGCCCCGGCGACAACATCGCCGCCGACGGCCTCATCCGCTCCGGCCAGACCACCATCAACGAGGCCACCATCACCGGCGAGAGCATCCCCGCCGACAAGGACGCCGGCGACCAGGTGTTCGCGGGCACCACCAACCTCACCGGCGTCATCGACGTCGAGGTCACCCGCACCGGCGGCGACACCACCCTCGGCCACGTGCGCAAGCTCATCGGCGACGCCGAGAAGACCCGCATCCCGCTCATGCGCATGATCGACCAGTACAGCCGGTGGTACACCCCCACCATGCTCATGATCATCGCGCTCATCTACTTCTTCACCCGCGACCCCAACCGCGCCGTCGCCGCGCTCGTCATGGTCTGCCCCTGCGCCTTCATCCTCGCCACCCCCACCGCCATGGTCGCCGCCCTCTCGGCCGCCGCACGACTCGGCATCCTCGTCAAGAACGTCCGCGACCTCGAGACCGCCGGCAGGGTCAACGCCGTCGTCTTCGACAAGACCGGCACCCTCACCACCGGCGACCTCGCCGTCACCCGCCTCCAGCCCGCGCCCGACGTCGAGCCCGAGCAGCTCCTCCACCTCGCCGCCAGCGTCGAGCAGAACTCCAACCACCCCGTCGCCAAGGCCGTCGTCGCCGTCGCCCGCCAGGCCAAGCTCGCCCCGAGCGACGTCACGGGCTTCGAGGAGGTCGCCGGCCGCGGCGTCCGCGCCAGCCTCGACGGCAGCAAGCTGCTCATCGGCCGCGAGACCTGGCTCGCCGACCAGGGCGCCGACCTCAGCCCCGTCGCACAGCTCCCCCCGCCCGACAACCTCAGCACCCTGTTCGTCGCACGCGACGGCACCTGCATCGGCTGGATCGGCCTCGAGGACACCCCCCGCCCCGAGGCCGTCCACGCCACCGACGACCTGCGCGGACTCGGCATCCAGCGCCTCACCATGCTCACCGGCGACAGGAAGGCCGTCGCCGACAAGATCGCCGCCGAGCTCGGGTGCACCGACGTCCACGCCGAGTGCCTCCCCCAGGCCAAGCTCAGCATCGTCCGACAGCTCCGCCAGGGCGGATACTTCGTCTGCGTAGTCGGCGACGGCGTCAACGACGCACCCGCACTCGCCGCAGGAGACATCAGCGTCGCCATGGGCGCCGCAGGCAGCGACGTCGCCATCAACTCCGCCACCATCGCCCTCATGAACAACGATCTCCAGCGACTCCCCTTCCTCATCCACCTCTCCCGCAAGACCCGCAGACTCGTGCTCCAGAACCTCGCCTTCGGCCTCGCCTTCATGGTCGCAGGCCTCACCCTCGCCGGCTTCGGCAAGATGCCGGCCATCGTCGCCGCACTCCTCCACAACATCAGCTCCTTCATCGTCATCTTCAACAGCGCCCGACTCGTCCGCATGGGCGAGCACCTCACCCCGCACCACGACATCCGCGGGAGCTGACAGGAGACCCACGCGCACGCGAACGCCAACGCCACCCCTCCTGCCCCTCCCCTCTCCCCACGGGAGAGGGTTAGGGTGAGG
>CBFDBL010000791.1:0-2595 GCA_965603035.1 uncultured bacterium | reverse complement strand
AGGTGACGGGCTGGAAGGAGCCCGTGCCGTCGTTGTGGTAGAGGAAGGTCGGCCGCTCCTTGTAGATGGCGGTGAAGTAGAGGTCGAGGTCGCCGTCGTTGTCGAAGTCGGCCATGGCGACGTCGGCGACCATGCCCTCGTAGCGGATGCCGGCCTTGGTCGCGGTGTCGGTGAAGCGCCACTTGGCGGCCTCGCCGCCGTTGGCGTAGAGGGCGGTGGTGTCGGAGAAGTGGACGACCCGGGGCAATGCGAGGCTGGTGACGGCGAGGTCGAGGAGGCCGTCGCCGTTGATGTCGCCCCATGCGGGGCCGATGCTGTGCCCGAACGCCGAGGCGAGCTTGCCCTCGCCCGGGGTGCCGCGCACGCCGAGGGCCTCGGCCTGCTCGACGAACTTCCCGCCGCCCTGGTTGACGAAGAGCTGGTTGGGGTAGAGGCGGTAGTTGGCGACGTAGAGGTCGGGCTTGCCGTCGTTGTTGAAATCGCCCCACATGCAGCCGCGGGCGCAGTACTCCGCCGGGCGCTCCTCCTCGACGCCCGTCTGCGGGTTCGGGAGCTTGACCTTCACCCGCAGGCCGGCCCGCTCGGTGACGTCCTCGAAGCGTGTGCCGGTGTTGCGGAACAGGAAGTCGGGGAGGCCGACGCCAGGCTGCTTCGGGTGCTCGAAGGTGCCGATGAACAGGTCGAGTCGGCCGTCGGCGTCGTAGTCGGCGGCGGCCAGTGCCTCGGGGATGCCCGGGACCTGCACGTTCAGCCCAACCTTCGCGGTCACGTCGGAGAAGGTGCCGTCGCCGAGGTTGCGCCACAGCCGCACGGTGGGGAACGTGCCGAGGAGCAGGTCGAGGTGGCCGTCGCCATCGTAGTCGAGCCACAGGGCGGACGAAGCGTTCAGGCGGTCGATCTTCGTCTGCTCGGTCACGTCCTTGAAGGTCTTGCCGCCCTCGTTCTTGAACACGCGGCCTGTAACGCACAGGTCCTCGAAGCCGTCGCCATCGTAGTCGCCGACGGCCACGCGCGGCCCGGCGACGCCAGCGAGGCCCGCCGCCTCGGCCACGTGGCTGAAGGTCGTCTTCGGCTGCGGCTCGCCGGCGACGAAGCGGTTCTTCTGGGGGGTGTCGAAGCCTGCGGCGTCGTAGGTGAAGGCCAGGAAGTCCTCGGCGACGGTGATCTCGGCCTCGAGCAGCGCGCGGCGGTACTGGTCGCGGGTGGGGTTGCCGGAGGGGGCGATCTCCTGCGCCTTGAGGGCGTCGACGGCCTGCTCGAGGTAGCTCGCGGCCTCGGCGTAGCGGACGCCGTACTCGAGGTAGGTGCGCGCGGCGGTGAAGAAGACGGGCGCGGTGGTGGGCTTGACGGCGAAGTAGCGCGTCTTGACCACGTCGTGGAGATGGCCCTCGCCCTGCTTGGCGTAGATGCCCATCAGGTGGGCGTCGATGCGCCGCTCGACGTCCGAGGGCAGGCCGCGGATGGTCTCGCGCACGTGGATGAGCAGCTCCGCACGCTGGCCCAGATCCTCCGCCCCCAGGATGCCGCTCATCACCGTGTTCAGCGTCGTCTTGCTGTCCTCGGAGCGATAGATGCTCACGCCCAGACGCTGGAGCTTGCGCACGTAGTCGATGGCCGGCTTGAACTCCTTGACCAGGGCGTGGAGCCGGGCCATGTAGTGGTTGGCGACGACGTCATCGTCCTTGAGCTTGAGCGCCTCGCGGAACTTCGCCAGCGACTCCTTATACTTGCCCTGGCCGTAGAGCTGCTTGCCGTCGTCGATCAGCGTGGCGAACTGGCTGGCGGCGGGCCCCAACGTCGCGCCCCACGCGAGCGCGGCCGACAGGCACACCAGCGCCGCCACGAGCCACCGCAGGCCGGTCCGCATGACCTCCAGCTCCTAGCATCGTCGTCCGTGCACCCCGGGGTAATTGCAGGAGTCACAAGAGTATACAGCGGCGGCTGCGCCCGGTCAAGGCCGAGCGCGCCAGGGCGAGGCGGGCCGGGCCGCCGGGGCACCGGGGCGACGGCGCGCCGCCGACTTGACGCAGGCCCCGGCCGCTGCCATAATGCCACCGCACGGCGCGGGGCCGTGGCGGGCGCGCCGACCGAGCCTCGAGAGCTGCCCACCCCACACGAGAGGAGCCTGCGATGGCCACGCGAGCCCGGAAGATGCGGCGCATCGGCGTGCTGACCGGCGGGGGCGACTGCCCAGGCCTCAACGCCGTGATCCGCGCCGTGGCCAAGACGGCGATGAACGTCTACGGCGTCGAGGTCGTCGGCATCCGCGACGCCTTCCGCGGCTTCGTCGAGGGCGACGGCTTCCAACTCGACTACCGCGACGTCGGCGGCATCCTCACCCAGGGCGGCACCATCCTCGGCACCTCGAACAAGCACAACCCCTTCCACTACCCCGTCGAGACCAAGGCGGGACTCCGGTTCCGCGACATGTCCCGACGGCTCGTCGCGAACGCCAGGAAGTGGAAGCTCGACGCGGTCGTGCTGATCGGCGGGGACGGGACGATGAACATCGGGCACAGGATGACCGAGCTCGGCATCCCCGTGGTCGGGGTGCCCAAGACCATCGACAACGACCTTGCCGAGACCGACGTGACC
>CBFDBL010000790.1:0-2611 GCA_965603035.1 uncultured bacterium | reverse complement strand
CCCCCAGGTGTCGGATCGCCGCCTTCACCAGGTCCGCGTTCCCGTCGTACTCCAGCCGACGGACGTCCGCCGCCTCGACGTAGGTGTTGAAGTCCGCCGAGTAGATCTGGATGCCCCGCTCCGCATCCGTCTCGTGACGCCGCGTGGACGCATACGAGTAGATGCTGATGGCCGCGTTCACCACCACCCCAGGCTCCTCCTGGGCAAACCGAGCCACGTCCGTCCACCCGCCCGCGAAGTCGATCCGCACGGGAGCGCGCGCTCGCATCATCGCACTTCCCCTTTCTGTCCCTTGCCGAATGCGCCGAAGCGCGTGCATTATACCACGCGACTCGCCGCGACGGAACGCCCAGTCGCCGACCCCGAACCCCTGTGAGGAGACAGGCCGATGAACGAAGCCGACCGCCGCCGCGAGCTCGACGTCCGTGTGCTCGGCGAGGCGATGCTGTCGGACGAGGGAGCCGCGGTGCTGCGCGAGCTCTGCGACGGGTGCGGCAGCCGCTTCGCCGGCAGCGCGGAGGAGCGCCGGGCCGGCGACTTCCTGATGGCGAAGATGCGCGACTACGGGCTGAGCGGGGTGCGTGCCGAGGCCTTCCGCTTCACGGGCTGGCGGCGCGGGCGCCGGCCGACGCTCAAGGCGGTCGCGCCGCGCGCCATGTCGTTCGAGGCGATCGCGCTGCCCTACAGCCCCGCGACGCCGAAGCGCGGGCTCACAGCCGAGCTGCTGTCCCTCGGCGAGGGGCTGCCCGAGGACTTCGCTCGCGCGCGCCGGCGCATCCGGGGCAAGGCCGTCATGGTCACCAGCGGCTCGCCCGGCTACTACCACCGCTGGGTGCACCGCGCCGAGAAGTACGCGCGGGCCGTCGCCGCCGGGGCGAAGGCCTTCCTCTTCATGAACCACTACGACGGCCTGCTCGAGCCCACCGGCTCCATCCGCTTCAACCGCAGGGCCGAGATCCCGGGCGTCGGCGTCTCGAAGGAGACGGGCCAGCGGCTGCTCCGCCTCGCCGACGGCGGGGCGCTGCGCATCCACCTGGTGACGCACGACCGCGCCTTCGCGGCGCGGGGCCGCAACATCGTGGGCGAGCTGCCCGGCAGCCGGCGCCCGGGCGAGATGGTGGTCGTCGGCGGCCACTACGACGGGCACGACATCTCGCAGGCGGCGGCCGACAACGGCAGCGGGATCGCCGCGATCCTCGACGCCGCCAGGCTGCTGGCGCCCCACGCCGGCGCGCTGCGCCGCACCGTCCGGTTCGTGTGCTTCAGTGCCGAGGAGGTCGGGCTCATCGGCTCGAAGGCCTACGTGGCCCGCCACGCCGACGAGATGGCCCGCGTGCGGCTCATGGTCAACTGCGACAGCATCGGGCGCGCGCGCGGCAAGGGCTACGACTTCCACGGCTGGACCGAGGCCAAGCAGCCGCTGGCCGCCATGGCCGGCGAGATGCGCGAGAGCATCCCCTTCCAGTGCCGGCCCCACCCCTACTCCGACCACTTCTCGTTCATGGTCGCCGGGGTGCCCGTGTGCTCGCTCGGCAGCGTAGGCGGGGCCCCTGGCCGCGGCTACGGCCACACCGCCGCCGACACCCTCGACAAGGTCAGCCGCGCCGACCTCCGCGAGGCCGCCGCACTGCTCGCCCGCTGCCTCGTCCGTTTCGCCAACGACCGCCGCTGGGCGCTCCCCCGCAAGACCCCGGCCCAGGTCCGACGCATGCTCGACCGCTACGAGCTCATCGACGTCATGAAGACCGAGGGCACCCTGCCCGACGCCCTCTCCTAGCCTCTGTACGACAATCCGCTCCCCACACCGCGGCCAGCCACCGCCGCTGCCACGAGTTGGCGCGACCAGCAACACACCGCCAGCGCGTAGCGTAAGCTCCATCTCACACTTAAACGACTCCGAGATGGCGGACGCTCGCAGAAAGGGCGTCCTACCCAGACCGGTGGCACAGGCTTCCAGCCTGTGGACCCCGGGCAAGAGGCCCGTGCCACGGCAGTCCATGCAGTTGCACAGCGGCTGGACCATGGGAACGAGTGGAGGGCAGCGCGCAGCGTAAGCGTCCCGCTTGCGATGGCTCACGACAAGCGAGACGCTGGTCGCTACGTTCGACGGACTGACGACAAGCGGGACGCTCGTCGCTACGATCGAGTCGCTCTCTGCGACGCCGAGGCAGGCGGCCGAGGGCCGACGGTCATCGCCTCGCAGGGATGGCGAGCGGTCGCTCCTCGCCGGGCGCGCGCTGCCCCGCCATCGCCGCCAGGCCGCCTGGCTCGCGCGGCGCGCGCGCCTGCGACCTCGGCAACGTCACGTTCACCGCGTCGGGCTCGAGGGTCCACATGGCGCCGGTGATGGGGTCGATGAGGAACCAGCCGCAGATGCCGCCCAGGATGCAGTTGCCACCGCCGTACCACAGGAGGCCGAGCCTGCTGGAGACGAAGACGTTGACGGGCTCGTGGCCCTGCTTCTCGACGGTGAGGGTGTAGCTGGCGCCTGTGAAGAAGCTGCGCCCGCGGCGCAGGCGCAGGGTGCAGGGGGTCTGCTGGCTCGCCACGGTCATGCCGTACTGGTCCTTCGCGGTGACCGTCGCCCCCGCGGGCACACTGTTGACGAACA
>CBFDBL010000789.1:0-2621 GCA_965603035.1 uncultured bacterium | reverse complement strand
CGCCAAGATCGGCAGGGGCGACAGGAGCGCGATGGAGTATGGCAACATCGCCTATCACATCGCCGCGGGCGACGGCTTCGCCATCCGCTACAACCACTGGTGGCCCGCCGACCCGGTCTGCCACAAGACCCGCTGGATGATGCCCTTCTACCCGCTGCTGCTCGCGGTCTCGAAGCACTACTCGCCCCTGTCCTACACCTACGTCTACGTCGTGCAGAGCCTCGCGGCGGGCGCGGTCGCCTACTGCGTATTCCGCCTGGCGGCCGGCATCTACGGGCTGCGGGCCGGCCTGTTCGCGACGGCGCTCTTCGCCGGCTACCCGTCGTTCGTCTACACCTGTGCGGTGCCGTTCCCGGTGTGCTGGGAGCTCGCGGCGGTGGTGCTGGCGCTGTGGGCCTGCCACGCGCACCTGGCGGGGCGGCGCTGGCCCACGCTGGTGGGCTGCGCGCTGGCCACGCTGTGGGCCCTCTACATCCGCTCGGCGTGGATCCTGCTGGTGCCGATCGTCGCGGCGCTGTGGTGGCTCGCCGACGGCGGCTGGCGGCGGCACCGACGCAGCATCGTGGCCTACGGCGCCATCGTCGCCGTGGGCGTGAGCCCGTGGCTCGCGCGCAACTGGCTCGCCTTCGGCTCGCCCAGCCTCGGCAACCTCGACTTCCCGCTCTGGGAGGGCCACAACGCCGGCGGGCACCCCACGGGCTACGGACCGGGCGGCATCAAGCTCGCCCATCCCATCAACGAGCCCGAGCTCTGGAAGGCCATCAACGCCGCCAGGCCGCACGGCGAGGCCGCCATCCTACGCGAGTTCCGCAAGGCCGCCCTCCAGGCCATCGCCCAGAGGCCCTTCCACCAGCTCGTCGTCCTCCCCGCACAGCGCACGCTCTACTTCCTGACCTGGGACCCCAACCACCCCCGGAGCCGCTACTGGCTGCTCTACCGGCTGCCGTACCTGGTGCTGCTCGCGACGGCGCTCGCGGGCCTGGTGTGGAGCTGGCGGCGGCCCGGCGTGGCCTGGCGCTTCGGGCTCGGGTGCGTGGCGGCCGTGTGGCTGGCGTTGTGGGTGAAGGTCGTGGTGTTCCACTACCTGCCGCGCTTCCGCATGCCGGCCGAGCTCGTGCTCATGCTGCCCGCGGGCTACCTGCTCGACCGCGTCGCGGCGGCGCTCACAGGGCGCCGCTCCGCACGGCCGTGAGCATCTTGGCCAGGCTGTCCTCGTGCGTCCAGGCCAGGAACCGCCACCAAGCGTGCATGTCCGCCGGCGGCGGCACCGCGTCCATCACCTCGAAGTCGTTCCGGCCCGCGGCCACGGCCTTCGCGACCTCCTCGCGCAGCCACTCGAAGTACTCGACCCAGCGCCGCAGCTCCGCCGTCCCGCACAGCGGACCATGCCCGGGCACGACCGTCTCGGCGTCGAACGCGATGAGGCGGGCGTAGGTGTCGACCAGCAGGCGGGCGCTCTCGGCGTCGAGCGAGCGCATCAGCGGGATCAGGCCCCAGCCGAAAATGTCGCCCACGAACAGCACCCGCTCCTCGGGCACCCACACCACGCAGTCCTCCCGCGTGTGGCAGCCGCCCATGGGCAGCATCTGCGCCCGCCGCCGCGAGCCCTCGAGCCACCGGCCCTCCGGCGGCAGCGACGCGGTCCGCGCGTTGACGATCTCGGCGCCGCAGCGCCGCTCGAACGCCGGGTTCAGCGCCGTATGGTCGTGGTGGGTGTGGGTGTTGAGCACGTAGCGGACAGGCGTGTCGCCGAGGGTCGCGGCGATCGCGGCGAACACCTCGTCCTCGAGCTCGGGGCGCTCGAGCGCATCGACCACGATGGCGTAGCCACCGAGGTCCACCCACGCCGTGTTGTCCACCTCCTGGCGGACGTGGAAGCCGGGTGCCACGTCGATGACCTTCGCGACGTCGGCCGGATCGGTCGCCATGTCGCTCTCCTCGCGCCGCGATGCGTTCGGTTCCCGGCCGCCACTTTGTACACGTTATCACAAAGTCGGCGGCCCGCCAAGGCGATTCGGCGCCCCGCGAGCGAGGGCGCCGGAGGCCGGATCACCCAGAGCCGATTCTCGGCCTCCGGGACCCGCGCGCGCCGTCCGCGGCCCCTGTCCGCAAGTGCATCGGCTCACTATACTTCTGGGCGTGGTCCACGGCCCGGCGCGGGCCGGAGGTACTATGGGTCGTATTCCCTCGCCAACGTGCCGTAGGGGCCAAATACGGGGCTCCGGTTTTGAAGGCCATAAGTGACTGCCATTGCGATGCTTACGCCGACGGCCCCCGGCGCCGCTGCCCGGGCGGACGCCGGGCGGTTGTGAAAGATTTCACTTGCAATCGCAGGCAGGACCGGGTATACTGGTTGGTCTCGGCTCGTGGGGCATCTGGCCTCGGTGACCCGATGCTGACCGGCCTTTCATCCTGACCCTCGCAGCGGGCGGCCCCTGTGCCGCGAGCCCGCCGCGTGGGGGTCCATGCCCGCGCGCGTGCCCGCGCCCTGCGCCGGCGCGCGACGGTGAGGAGCGTTCATGCCCGTTGTGATGGTGGTGGAGAACGACAGATACCAGCGACTCCTGCTGACCGAGGAGCTCGAGCACGAGGGCTACTCGGTCCTGCCCGTTGCGAGCGCC
>CBFDBL010000788.1:0-2625 GCA_965603035.1 uncultured bacterium | reverse complement strand
CGACGACCTGTCCACGGGGAGCGCCGACAACATCGAGCCGTTCAAGGCCGACCCGCGCTTCCACTACGCCATCGGCTCGGTCACCGACGCCGCGCTGGTGGCCGAGATGGTCGACAGCGCCGACGTCGTGTTCCACCTGGCGGCGGCCGTGGGCGTGTTCCTGGTCGTCGAGAGCCCCGTGCGCACGATCGAGACGAACGTGGCCGGCACCGAGACCGTGCTGCTCCAGGCCGGCAAGAAGCAGCGCAAGGTGCTCGTCGCCTCGTCGTCGGAGGTCTACGGCAGCTCGGAGCACACGCGGTTCCGCGAGGACGACGATCTGGTGCTCGGGCCGCCGACCTCGGCGCGCTGGAGCTACGCCTGCTCGAAGGCCCTCGACGAGTTCCTCGCCCTCGCGCACCACCGCGAGCGCGGCCTGCCCGTGGTGATCGCGCGCCTGTTCAACACCGTGGGGCCTGGGCAGGTCGGGCGCTACGGCATGGTCCTCCCGCGCTTCGTCGCCCAGGCGCTCGCCGGCGGGCCCATCACCGTCTACGGCGACGGCTCGCAGACCCGCGCCTTCTGCCACGTGGCCGACACCGTGCGCGCCCTCATCGGCCTCAGCGGCGACGACCGCGCCGTCGGCCAGATCTTCAACGTCGGCAGCGGCCGGGAGATCACGATCCGCGAGCTGGCCGAGCGGGTGCGCCGGCTCGTGTGCCCCGAGGCCGCGATCACCTGCACGCCCTACGACCAGGCCTATGCCCCGGGCTTCCGCGACATGATGCGCCGCGTGCCCGACATCACCAAGCTGCGCGGCTTCCTCGGCTTCGAGCCCACCCTGGGCATCGACGCGATCATCGAGCAGGTGCGCGATCACCTGAAGACCCACGGCGAGCGGTGACGATCGCGATGGCCCGCATCCGTCGCGGCGTGCCCCACGCCGCCGGCACACCGTGGCCCGCCGGCCGGGCGCAGCAGCCGCGGCGGGACGACTGGAGGCCCTGACATGCCACGCACCCTGGTCGTCGTCGCGACGTACAACGAGCGCGAAAACATCCAGGCCCTCGTGGACGCCGTGCTCGCGCTCGGGGTGCCCGACCTCGACATGCTCGTCGTCGATGACAACTCGCCCGACGGCACGGGGCGCATCGCCGACGACATCGCGGCGCGCGAGCCGCGGCTCGAAGTCCTCCATCGCGAGGGCAAGCTCGGCCTCGGCACGGCACTGTGCACCGGCATCCAGTACGCGCGGCGCGGCGACTACGACCACGCGCTCACGATGGACGCCGACTTCTCGCACAACCCCGACTACATCCCGGCCATGCTCGAGCGGATGGCCGAGTGCGACGTCGTCATCGGCTCGCGCTACGTGCCGGGCGGCGGCACGCGGGACTGGGGGCGGGCGCGCCGGCTCATGAGCTGGGGCGCCAACGCCTTCACGCGCCTGATGCTGAGGCTCAGGGCGCGCGACTGTAGCGGCGGCTTCAAGTGCTACCGCGTCTCGCTCGTGGCGCGCATCGACCCTGCGTCCATCGTGGCGCGCGGCTACGCCTTCCAGGAGGAGCTCCTCTACCGCTGCGAGCTCCTCGGCGCACGGATCGGCGAGGTGCCGATCCTCTTCGAGGACCGACGGCTCGGCGAGACGAAGATGTCGCTCGGCGAGGTCGTCGGGCTGTTGACCACGATCGTGCGGCTGCGCTGGCGGCGGCTCCGCGGCCGGCTCGAGCGGCCGGCGCGACGCCCCGGCCGGAGTGCCACATGACTGCAACGGCGCAGGCGGCCGCGCGGGTGCTCCACTTCGTGGACGCGCTGATCCGCGGCGGCGGCGAGCAGCTCCTCGTCGCGCTGGCCACGCGGGCCGACCGCGAGCGCTTCGACCCGGCCGTCGCCTGCTTCCGCCGCGAGGCCTACGGCGACGAGCTCGAGGCGGCCGGGCGGACGGTCCACGTCGTGCCCAAGCGCCGCGCCTTCGACCTCGGCCTGCTCGTCGCGCTCGTGCGGCTCCTGCGCCGCGAGGGCATTGCCGTGCTCCATTGCCACGAGCTCCAGTCGGCCACCTACGGCACCCTGGCGGGCCGGCTGGCCGGCGTGCCCGTGGTCGTGACGATCCACGGCATCGGCATCTTCTCGCAGCGGCGCGCCGGCGCGCTGCTGCCGCGCATCGGTCGGTGGGCGTCGCGGGTCGTGTTCGTCGGCCATTGGCTGCGGGAGGCCGCGGCCGCCGAGTTCGGCGTGCGGCCCCGCCACGCGACGGTCATCCACAACGGCGTGGACGTCGCGGCCTTCGCCCCCGCCGCGGCCGACCCCGAGCTGGCCGCCGAGCTGCGCGTCCCGCCCGGCGCGCCCGTGGTCGGCAGCGTGGGCACGCTTCGGGCCGTCAAGGACTACCCGACGCTCCTGCGCGCCTTCGCCCGGGCGCGCGCGCGCGTGCCCGAGGCCCTCCTCGTGCTCGCCGGCGGCGGCGCCGAGCGGGCGCGGCTCGAGGCCCTGGCCGGCGAGCTGGGCGTGGCCGCGGCCGTCCGGTTCGCCGGCGACCGCGGCGACGTGCCGCGGGTGCTGCGGCTCTTCGACGTCTTCGCCCTCTCGTCGCGCACCGAGGGCATCTCGGTCGCGCTCCTCGAGGCCATGGCCACGGGCCTCCCG
>CBFDBL010000787.1:0-2659 GCA_965603035.1 uncultured bacterium | reverse complement strand
TTCTGCGATTCCGCGTGCGAGGACGGTTTTTCCGGCGCCGAGCTGGCCGACAAGGGCTACGCAGTCGCCGCGTTCCAGCCGCTCGGCGAACCGGCGAGCGAACTTCAGCGTGCCGGCGACGCTGCCGGTCTTCATCGTCATCGCGGCGAGCTTCGCCGTGCTCCTCGCCGGTGCCGAGATCCTCTCGCGATGGTTCCAGGGGAGCTAGGGGCCGCAGTGACGCGGCCCTGGGAGGGCGGGGCTCCGGCCGAGCCGCGAGCGTCGGGCTGACCGACCTCGGCGGGCGGCTCGACGGGAGCCTCGCCCTCCCTCACGTCTCGGAGGTCGGGGAACGGAATGGCACGACGCCTGCTCGTCATCCAGGTCGCCGGCCTCGGCCAGTCCCTCCTGGTGAAGCACCACGGCGGCGAGGGGCTCGCCGGGCTGCGCTTCCGGGCGGCCCACAGCGTCTTCCCCGCGCTGACGTGCCCCGTGCAGGCGAGCTTCCGGACGGCCGCGCCGCCGTCGGCGCACGGCATGGTGTGCAACGGCTGGTACTCGCGGCAGCTTCGCCGGCCCCTGTTCTGGGAGCAGTCGTCGGCGCTCGTCGAAGGCCCGCGCATCTGGGACGAGCTGCGCGCCGCCGGCAAGTCGGTGGGCCTGCTCTTCTGGCAGCAGAGCCTCGGCGAGGACGTCGAGGTGCTGCTCTCGCCCGCGCCCATCCACAAGCACCACGGCGGGATGATCGACGCCGTCTACTCGCGGCCCGCGGGGCTCTACGACGAGCTCTGCCGCCGAGTCGGCCGCCGCTTCAAGCTCCGCCACTACTGGGGCCCGCTCGCCTCCGAGCACGCGAGCCGGTGGATCGCGCAGGCCACGGCCGAGCTGATGGCCATGCCCGACGTCGCGCCCGACCTGCTGCTGACCTACCTGCCGCATCTCGACTACAGCCTGCTGCGCCTGGGGCCGAGCGGCCGCGGCGTCGATGGTGAGCTTGCCGCGCTGGCGCTCCATCTCGAGAGCCTGTGCGAGCGGGCCGAGGCGACGGGCTACGACGTCGTGGTCTTCGGCGACTACGCCTTCGCCGACGTCGATCGCCCGCTCTACCCCAACCGCGCGCTGCGCGAGGCCGGCCTGCTCCAGGCGCGCCAGGTCCGCGGCATGCTCTACCCCGACCTCCACGCCTCGCGCGCCCTCGCCGTCGCCGATCACGAGGTCGCCCTCGTCTACGTTCGCGACGCGACCGCCTGCGGCGCCGCGGCCGAGCGCCTCGCCGCCATGGCCGGCGTGGACGAGGTGCTGACCGGCGAGGCGCTCGCCGACAGGGGCATCGCCCACCCGAGCTGCGGCGAGCTCGTGCTCGTCGCCGAGCCGGGCGCCTGGTTCGCCTATCCCTGGTGGACCGACAGGCGCGAGCAGCCCGACTATGCGACCCACGTGGACATACACAACAAGCCAGGCTTCGACCCCTGCGAGCTGTTCTGGGGCTGGCCGAATCCCTTTGCCACGAGCACCGACGCTGCGAAGATCGGCGGCTCCCACGGCCGCGTCGGCCCCGGCCGCGAGGCGGCATGGGCCGCGACCTGCGGTCTCGGCGAGCCAAGTGATCTCATTGAACTCGCCGACGCCGCGCGAGGCTACATGAGTGATGCGTGACTCGTGATGCGTGATGCGTGAGAAGAGAAGAAACCCACTCGCCCCGATGCTCCAGCGTCGGGACGGCGACGGCCACGCTCCAGCGTGGGGAACCGGAGTAGCACCCATGAACTCCGGCGATGTAGGGCGTGCATACCTGCACGCGGAACCCGGCGGGGGCGATTCCCCTTGGCTCGTTCCGTGTGCAGGTATGCACACCCTACAGCCCGGCACGTAGGCGGGAGGATCGCCGTTGAGGCACTTGCCATGAAGCCAGCGAAGGCCAGCGCGTCGGAGTCCCGCGTGTATATCGAAGAGATCAGCGTCCCCTTCGCCTACCCCGTCTACTTCACGCGCCGCGCCTTCGACGTGGCCAACCCCATCGTCGCCGACGTCGTCGGGAAGGCGGGGAAGACGCTGGCATATCTCGATTCCGGTCTCGTGGATGCCCACCCCTATCTGCCCGATGCCATCGTCGCCTACGCGAGGCATCACGTGCAGGCTATCGATCTGCTGGCAGCGCCCCGCGTGCTGCCCGGCGGCGAGCAGGCGAAGGACGGCTGGGGCGCGGTCAACGACGTGATGGCCGAGATCGTCGAGCACCGGCTCTGCCGCCACAGCACGGTGCTCGCCGTCGGCGGCGGCGCGTTGCTCGACGCCGTCGGGCTGGCCGCCTCGCTCGTGCACCGCGGCGTGCGCCTGGTGCGGATGCCCTCGACCGCCCTGTCGCAGGACGACGGCGGCGTGGGCGTCAAGACGGGCATCAACCTCGACGGCGTCAAGAACCTCGTCGGCACGTTCGCACCGCCCTTCGCCGTCGTCAACGACCTCGCACTGCTCGCCACCCTGCCCCACGACGTGATGCTCGACGGCATCGCCGAGGCCCTCAAGGTCGCCATCATCAAGGACGCCGACTTCCTCGGCACCCTGCGCGCGTCCGCGTCGCGCATCGCCGACGGCGACCTGGCGGTCGTCGAGCAGGCCGTGCGGCGCAGCGCCGTGCTCCACCTCGACCACATCCGCGAGGGCGCCGACCCCTTCGAGA
>CBFDBL010000786.1:0-2669 GCA_965603035.1 uncultured bacterium | reverse complement strand
GACCTCCTCACCACCCATAACAAGAGCGACCGACACGGGCGCACCAGCCACCTGTCCAAGAAGCAGCTCGACGACCTCGTTGCCTTCCTGCTCTCCCTGTGACGGCGCCCCGCGCCGTTCGCCCTTGATCTTCGCGCGACGCCGCGCCATAATGCAAGGTGGACGGACTGACGGGCGAGTTCCGCAAAGGAGGCAGGACGATGGTGATGCGAATCGGGCGGCCGCTGGCGCTGCTGGCGGCGCTGGCGCTGCTGCTGCCGGGGTGCGAGTTCCTCAAGGAGCATAAGAAGGCGGCGATGGGCGCGGGGCTCGGCGCCGCGGCAGGCGCGGCGGTCGGCTACGCGATCGACAAGAAGGACGGCGCGCTGGTGGGCCTGTTCCTGGGCGCGCTGGCCGGCGGCGCCATCGGCGAGTACCTGCACCGCCGCGAGAAGTCGGCGGAGCAGACCAACCGCGAGCACGCCTACAAGCCGGCCGAGGGCGTCCGCGTCGAGCTCGTCGGCGCCGGCACCGACCCGAGCACCATCGCGCCCGGCGGCCAGCTCACCCTCGAGGCCACCTACGCCCTCATGGCGCCCAACCCCGCACAGGAGCTCCAGGTCACCGAGACCCGCCTCCTCACCCTCAACGACGTGAAGGTCGCCGAGACGACGGCGAACATCGCCCGCGCCCCCGGCACCTACACGAGCAAGGTGCCCATCACGCTCCCGCCGACGGCCGCGCGCGGCAACTACCGCTACATCGTCACCGTCGCCGCCGCGGGCCAGGCCTGCCTGCTCGACTCCACCTTCGCCGTCCGCTGACACGCCGACGCCGCCTCCCCCCTCCTCCGCCCTCCCGGCGGCCCCGAGCCGTCGGGGGGGCGTTCCGCGCGCGCCGCTCGAAGCGGCCGCGTCTGCATGCGACAATCCGGAGCCGACGACCCCGCAGACCCGCCAGGAGGACGCGCCATGCCTCGTCGGCCGATCCATCTCGTCGCCCTGTGTTGTCTGCTGGCCGCGGCTGCCGCGGCGCGCGCCGGGGCGACGGGCGCCCGGCGGTACGCCGACCTGGTCGGCCGGGAGGCGGGGCTGGTGGCCCTGTGGCGGTTCGAGGGCGACCTGGCCGACGCCCAGGGCGCGCTGGCGGGGAAGGCGGGGGGCGGCGGCGCGGCGTTCGCCGACGGCCCGAAGGGCGGCAAGGCGCTCGCCGTCGGCGCGGGACGGCACGTGACGATGGGCAACGCGCCGGCGCTCGACCTGGCGGAGACGACGGTCGAGCTGTGGTTCCGTCCCGACTTCGCGCCCGGGGGCGGGGGGAATCCCTGCATCATCGCGAAGCGGGCGACGAGCGCGAAGACGCGGTTCAGCATGCACCTGTGGCGCGACTACTCCTCCCTCGCGTTCTGGAACGGCCACCAGGTCACCCGCCTCGAGCCGCTGGGCAGCCCGCTCAAGCGCGGCGAGTGGTACCACCTCGCCATCACCGACCAGAAAGGCGCGCTGACGGTCTACCTCGACGCGCTGCCGTGCCGCGTGCTCTCGGGCGGCAGCGGGTTCACCCTCGGTGCGAAGGGCCTGCCATTGCTGATCGGCGTGGCCAACGTCGCGGGCGGCGAGGCGTTCGAGGGCCTGATCGACGAGGTGGCGGTCTACAACCGCGCCCTGCCGCTCGAGGCCGTCGCCGCGCACATGGACGCGATGGGCGCGAAGCCGCGGGTGCCCTACGAGGAGATCCAGGCGCGCCTCCGCCGCGAGCAGGAGGCCCGCGAGGCCGCGGCGAGGGAGCGCCTGGCCAAGCTGACGGACGAGAAGGCGCTCTCCGCGCGCGGCGAGAGCCGCGTCTACACCGGCGAGCACCTCACTGGCATCAGCCTGCCCGTCGGCGGCATCGGCGCGGGCTCGATCCAGATCGACGGCCGCGGCGTCCGCCACGTCTGGCAGATCTTCAACAACATGAACCAGGCCCATGTGCCGAACAGCTTCTTCGCCATCCGCGTCAAGCCAGCCGGCGGGAAGCCCATTCTGCGCGCGCTCCAAACCGAGCCCGTCGGGGGCTTCCCGGCCATGAAGACCCTTAGCTTCCGCGGTGAGTATCCCTTCGGATGGTTCACGTTCGAGGACCCCGATCTGCCGGTGGAGGTGACGCTTGAGGCCTTCAACCCCCTCATCCCCCTCGACCTGCGCAGTTCGGCCATGCCCTGCGCCATCTGCAGCATCAGCGTCCACAACCCGTCGAGGAAGCCCGTCGAGGTGACGGTGGTCGCGACGCAACTGAACGCCGTAGGCTACACGGGCATCGGTGAGATCAAGGACTGGAAGTGCCCTGCCTTTGGGGGGAACATCAATACGGTGCTTCACGGCCCGCGCGCGACGATCCTGCACTGCACGTCAGAGAGGCCGGCCGGCTCGCCTGGCAAGGGGGACATGGCGCTTGGCGTGTCCGACCCGAAGGCGCGGGCGTGGTCGGGGGGCTTGGTCCACCACGACAACATCGCGCAGATGGTCGAGGCCGAGGGCCTTCCTCCCGATGCCACCCCGCCCACTGGCGCAGGCGAGACCGAGCAGGGAGCCCTCGCGTCGGACTTCGTCCTTCAGCCCGGCGCCAGCCACACCTTCCGCTTCGTCCTCACGTGGCATTTCCCACAGGGCCGCCACGGCCGCGGCGCCTGGGGCGGCCCGGGCAACCAG
>CBFDBL010000785.1:0-2671 GCA_965603035.1 uncultured bacterium | reverse complement strand
CGGCGGCGCGGATGCGGGGGTCGCTGGCCTCGACGGCGACGACGGTGGCGGGGCCGCGGAGGAAGCGGGTGAGCAGGCCGTAGGCGTAGTAGTGGGGGCGCGTCGCGTAGTCGGTGCCGCTCCACTTGAAGGTGCCCCACTTGTTGGCGTAGGTCTTGCGGTAGTCGTCGGGGAAGTCCATGAAGGTCCAGTTGCCCAGGGCGTAGATGCCGGCGTTGAGGGCGGCGATGGCGGCCTCGGCGAGCTGGATGCCGACGAGCGGCTCCGTCGGCGTGTCCCAGAAGATGCAGGCGTCCCACTTCTTCCCGCCCCGCGTGCGGCCGTCCTGCTTGCAGCCGAACTCGCCGAGGATGAACTCCTTGCCCTTCGACCGCGCGATGCCCGCGCCCCAGCGGAGCCGCTCGAGGAACCACGGGTAGAAGCGCTCGTCGCGCGGGTGATAGCCGTTGAAGTAGTGGTGGCCGCCGTAGATGCCCGTGATCGCGTCCATGTGCTCGGCCGCCCACTCGATGGTGTGCCAGGAGCCGACGGGCGAGGCGTCGGTGGCGAGGAGCTGGATGGGAAGCTTGCGGCGGCTCAGCTCGTCGAAAAGGCGCTGGTGGTAGTCGCGGAACTTGGGCAGGTCGCGGCGCAGGGTGCCCCAGCCGCCGAGCGACAGCTCGTTGGTCATGCAGTAGGTCGCGATGTGGGTGCAGCCGTGCTGGCGCACGAGGTACTCGAGGTTGTCCACCACCCGCTTGGCGTAGGCGGCGCGCTCGGGGCCGGGCTTCGTGTCCTTCGGCCCCCAGGTGGCCAGGTAGAGCTCGGTGCCCGTGGCCTTGAACCGCAGCATGTGCGCGGCCACGCGGTCGAGGGTGGCCCGGTCCCAGTCCCACTTGTCGTTCAGTCGGGCGAACGAGGGGTGGAGCTCGCGCCATCGCTTGGCGACGACCTGCTCGAGGTGGTCGGGCGCGATGTCGCGGACGTGGTGGAAGACGTGGAAGCCGACGCCGCCGAAGCGAGGCAGGACGACGCGCCCGGCGCGGACCGCGACGGTGCGTGGGGCTGTGCCGAGATCGGGCCAGGGCTCGAGCCGCTTCGTGCGGACGACGGCGACGTCGTCGAACCACGCGGTGCCGACGTCGTGCAGGATGAGGCTGACGCGCAGGCGGCTGGCGCCGTCGGGCGCCCGCGCCGAGCCGGCGAGCTGCTGCCAATCCTGCGTGCCGAGGGTCGCGCCCGTCTGGCTGTGGCCGATGCCCGCGCGCTTGCCGCGCCCGTCGAGGAACTCGAGTGCGAAGTACGCACCCGGCTCCTTCGTCACGCCCTCGGAGCGCGCCCACGCCGTCGCTCGGAACTCGTCGCCAGCCGCCACGTCCGCGATGTCGTACTGGAGCTGCTGGTACCACGGCTTCGTGCCCGCGGGCACCGTGATGCGGGCGCACTGCTTGCCCCTGTGGGGCCGCGTCGCGTCGGCGGCGAACTCGGCATCGCCCTGCGTGCTCCAGCCGCTCAGGCCATCCTCGAAGCCTGTCTCGTAGCGCTCCGGCTTCTCCTCCGCTGCGAGGGCCGCCGTCGCGACAAGCGCGAGCAGTGGGAACAGGCGCATCGCCATCTTGACTCCTGGCGTCAAGCCCCGAGGCGGTAGAAGCGGACGGCGTTGTCGTGGAGCAGCTTGCGCTGCTCGGCCTCGGGCCGGCTGCGGACGATCGCCCTGAGCGCCTCGACCCACGCGCGGAGCGGCGCGCCGCGGGTGCACACGGGCCAGTCGCTGCCGAACACGACGCGGTCGGGGCCGAAGGCGTCGAGGCAGTGGTTGACGATGGGCGCCAGGTCGTCGGCCGACCACTCCTTCGGCACGCGGGCGACGATGCCCGAGATCTTGCAGATCGTGTTCGGCTGCTTCGCCAGCGCGCCCATGCCGCGCCGCCACAGGTCGGGGTCGTGGGAGGGCTTCGCTTCGCCTCGTCGGAAGGCCTTGGGGTCGGCGTTGCCGCAGTGGGTGACGACGAAGCGGGTGTCGGGGCATTGCGCGACGAGCCGGGCGCCGTCGAACAGCTCGGCCGGGCCGACACACAGGTCGAAGCTCAGGCCGACCTCGCCGAGCAGACGGATACCGCGCACGAAGGCCGGCTCGAGGCACGGATGGCGCGGGGCCCGCCGCCTGTGGACGATCTGCCGCACGCCCTTGACGCAGGGCCTGTCCTTGAAGCGCGCCAGGTAGTCGGCGAATCCGTCGGACGCGGGCCGTCCGCCGATGACCGCCGCGACGGTCGGCGTCTTCCCGCTCTCGCAGAGGGCGGCGATCTGCTCCGCCTCGGCCACGAGGTCGGCCTCGGCGACGGCGATCTCCATGTACACGGCCTTCACGACGTGCAGGCCCTTCGTCGCCGCCAGGTACTCCCGGGTCGTGTGGTCGCGGGCGAGGGGATTCCCTTCCCTGAGCCACGGTGGACGGATGCGGCTCAGATCCCACAGGTGCTGATGCGTATCGACGATGGGCAGCATGGGGCGACGTCCTGACGGGGCCTGGCCCGCCGCACCGAGGGTGCCGACGGCCACGGCGGCGCCTGCCACGAAGTCACGGCGGGTCATCATCGCAACGTCCTCGCGCGGGTCGAGGGGCCCCATCATACCGATTCCGCCCGATCGGGCAACCGCCGGGTCGGGCTCGCCGCGGCGCCCGCGATTG
>CBFDBL010000784.1:0-2702 GCA_965603035.1 uncultured bacterium | reverse complement strand
GCCAGCTCGCCGAGTGGCTCGTCGAGGTCAACACCGTGCGCCCGAGCCGCGCCACTCCCACACGTTCCCGGCCATGTCGTGCAGGCCCCAGGCATTCGGCGTCTTGCGGCCCACGGGCTGGGTCGAGCGGCTCGAGTTCTCCCTGTACCATGCGTGCTCGCCGAGCGCCGACGCGCGATCGCCGAAGTAGAACTCCGACGCCGTGCCCGCGCGGCAGGCGTACTCCCATTCCGCCTCCGTCGGCAGGCGACACGGCCTCCCCGCCTTGACGCCGAGCGCCCGGGCGAAGGCCTGGCAATGATCCCAGTTGACCCGCTCGACGGGGCGCTGCGGGTCGCCCTGGAAGTGGCTGAGGTTGGCCCCCATCACCGCCCGCCACTGTGCCTGGGTCACCTCGCACTTGCCGAGCCAGAAGGGCCTGGAGAGCCGCACGCGGTGCTGCGGGAACTCCGCCTGTGACAGCAGAGCCGTGGAGTTCCCGTACGGGTCGGTGGCGCCGTAGAGCCTGGCGAGCTGCTCCGGGCTGGTCGTGGGCGGGCTGCCCATGAGGAACTCGCCGGCGGGGATGAGGACGAGGGTGAGCTTGACGTTGTTGCCGAGATCGATGTCCTGCTCGACGGGGACGCCGAGGGCCTTGGCCGTCTCGCTCTGTCGCCGCTTCGCCTCCGCCGCGTCGAAGGGCCACCGGGTGTAGACCTTCCACGGCGCCGCCTTCGCCTCGGGCTTGGCGTCGGGCTTGAGGCGGCGGAGGCGGATGGCGCGGAGTGTGCAGGTGGAAACCTCGGTATGCAGCCCCAGCGGGAGCTCGTGCTGGATGTGGCCAGCGGTGTGGAGCTTGTGGCCAGCCGTGTCGAGGTCGGCCACCTGCACGTCGTCAACCCACGCCTCGACACGACGAAGCGTCACGCGCACCCGCAGGTGGTACCATCGGCCACTGCGGACGTCGATCTCACGTCGCGTGTCGTTGCTCCACACACCCTTCTCATCGACCATCTCAACGTCCGCGCAGCTTCGATTGTCCCGCGTCCAGATGCCGAAGGCGAGGCGCTGCGTGCCGGTAGGGAACTTGGCCGCGACGCATTGGTCGCCACCCGCCTCGCGCCTCACGTCGAACGCAAGCTCGTAGTCGGCAGCGGGGACGTCGCGGGTACAGAGAATGCCGGTGAAGCTGCCCTTCCCGCGCTCGAGACGGATCCCGTCCGGGGACACGCGCACTTGGCCATGCTGCTTGAAGTGCCCGTCGGAGCGAATCTGCCAGCTATTCAGCGTCTTCCCGTCGAACAGGTCTTCCCACTCCGTCCATCGCTGGTCGTCATCGGGCGGCGGCTCGGGCTTGAGCGCGGGCCGCTCGACAAGCCGCGCGACGCCGATGCGGTGGGTGTAGTCCTCCTTCTCGCCCGAGTAGAAGAGCCACGCGCCGGTCTCGTCCTCGAACAGCCATGGGTGGTGCAGCCCGGTGCCATCCCATGCGTTGGCAGGGCCTGGCTCCAGGACGGGGTTCCCGGACCACTTGCTCCAGCGGGAGCCGTCGGGGGATGTCGCGAGTCCGATGCGCCACGCGCTCTGGCGGTCGGAGGGCCGCTTGCTCGTGTAGAGCATATGGAACTCGCCGTCGCGATGTGTCACGTGCACGTGCTTGATCGAGTAGCTGTCCCACTGGTTGGCGGCGCCGCGCGCGAGCACGGGTTGGGGGGTGGCTCTGACCCAGCGCCGGCCGTCGGTCGAGGTAGCGTGCCCGACCCGCCCAGCGGTCCCGCTGTCGCCGACGTAGAAGGCGTGGAAGAGGCCCGCGGCCTTCACGACGCCGAAGGTCTCGGTGCGACGCGAATCCCAGGTGCCGCCGCGCCCGGGGACGAAGCATATGTTGTTGTCCTTCGAGCCCCCGTGATCGAGGAGGCCCAGGCGCGGTTTCGACCAGCGGATGCCGTCGCGGGACTCCGCGTAGCCGATCTCCCGCGGCCTGCCACCGTAGTACAGGCGCAGGAGCCGCCCGTCGTTCAGGACTCTGGCGTGGGCGGCGAAGGTGGCGTCCCACTTGCCTTTCTCTGCCCGGATCACCGGGTTGGCGGGGTGCTTGGTCCAGTGGATGAGGTCCCTGGAGGTCGCAAGGCCCGTTTGCGCGACGCCTTGGCGAGACGCCATCCCGAGGTAGTAGAGGTGGTACAGGTTCCCCACCTTGACGACACAGGGCGACTGGAGCTGCTGAGCGTCCCAGGAGCCTCGTGGGCCTGGCCCGAGGACCGGCTGCGGCCGCTTCTCCCATGGCCCCGCGTACCGCGGATGTCCCTCGGGCGGCGGCTCGGGCCGCAGGCGGCGGAGCTCGTCGAGCCGGACCGCGGCGCCGCCCCGCTCCTTGCTGAGCTGCGCCGCGGTCATGAACTCGATGATCTCGAGCGTCTCGAGGGGATCGACGGGCGCCTGGCGGGTCTGGAAGAACTTCGCTATCGCCTCCACCAGGCCCGCGTAGTCGTAGGCGACGGTGCTCGCCTCCTCGCCCTTCGTGCCCCAGACCGTGATGATCGGCTTGTAGTCGCCCTGCTTGACCCCGCGGAAGATGCCGACGGTGCCGTCCTTCCACGTGCCCGTCGTGATGTCGAGGTTGCCTTCGGTCTTGCGGCTCAGCGACACGCAGCCGCGGCCGAGCACCGTGTAGAGCGCCTCGACGCCGTGGATGCCGTACCAGAACAGGTCGGGGTGGTGCG
>CBFDBL010000783.1:0-2711 GCA_965603035.1 uncultured bacterium | reverse complement strand
CGACCCGGCGAAGCGGCCGCTGCTGTGCGGCGAGGACGTCTACGAGCTGGACCTGGGCGGCTTGAGGGCGGAGGGCGAGTTCTTCATCACCATCCCCGGCGTCGGCCGCTCGTGGAGCTTCCGCCACGCGCCCGACGTCTACGGTCGCGCCTTCTACATCGCCTGCCGCGGCCTCTACCACCAGCGCTGCGGCATCCCGCTCGAGCGCAAGCACACGGCCTGGACGCGGATCCGCTGCCACACCGACCCCGTCTACGAGTGCGAGCACGTGCCCTTCCACACCGGCCACTTCCAGCGGCCCAAGGGCTACCAGGTGTTCGACGTCATCGGCGGCAGCCTCGACGCGACGCGGAAGACCGAGAACGCGGTGGGCGGCTGGCACGACGCGGCCGACTGGGATCGGAACATCTACCACTACTCGTGCGTGTTCGACCTGCTCAACGCCTATGAGCTGATGCCCGCGAAGTTCGCCGACGGCCAGCTCCATCTGCCCGAGTCGGGGAACGGGGTACCCGACATGCTCGACGAGGCGGCCTTCGGCCTCGAGGTCTGGAAGCGCAGCATGGACGAGCACGGCGCCGTCTCGGGCATGGTCGAGACCTGGACTCACCCCAAGATCGACGACCCCAAGGTGAAGTATGCCTTCTCGCGGCGCACCCGCTGGAGCTCGCTCATCTTCGCCGCGGCCGCCGCGCAACTCGCGAAGCTGCTCGAGCCCTTCGAGGAGACGAAGGCGGCGGAGTGGGGCGCCTTGGCGAAGCGGGCCTATGCCTTCGGCGCGGACCCGAAGAACTCGCTGGGCAAGATCGTCATCCACGCCGCGAAGAACCGAGGCAGAGGCGAGAAGTACACCCTGACGTGGGAGGAGAAGGACGCGATGAACGCGCCTTACCTCATCCACGCGAAGCTCCGGCTCTACCTGCTCACCGGCGACAAGGCATACCTCGACGGCATCGCCGAGCTGGCGAAGGTCGCGCCGCCGCCGTTCGCCTGGCCCTACACCTACAACGACTTCTCGGCGTGGTGGTACTTCGACGTCGCGAGCCGCGCGGCCAAGGCCCTGCCGGCCGAGCTGGTCGCGGCGCGGCGGGCCTTCTATGTCAAGGAGGCCGAGGCGCTGCGGACGCTGATCGACGGCCAGCCCTACCGCCAGACGTGGCCCCGCCACCAGGACTACTGGATGGGCTGGGGCGCGTCGGACATGACCAACCGCGGCCGCGCGCTCCTCATCGCCTGGCGGCTCACCGGCGAGGCGAAGTACCGCGACGCCGCGGTCCTCAACGCCGACTTCATGCTCGGCGCCAACCCCATGGGCATGAGCTGGACCACCGGCCTCGGCTTCGTCTACCCCATCGACATCCAGCACGCCAACAGCGAGAACGACGGCATCCTCGACCCCGTGCCCGGCATCACCCTCTACGGCATCACCGGCGGCATGTTCCGCGACCTGCGGCTCGGCGTCTGGCAGGCGCCCACGCCCGGCGGCGGCCACGAGACGTTCCTCAGGCCCGCCAACCAGCAGGTCCCCGTCTGGCGGCGCTGGGCCTGCCACCCGCACATGAACGTCGGGCAGTGCGAGTTCACCGTCCACGAGACCATGGCCTCGACGATCTTCACCTGTGCGATGCTCATGCCCGGGGGCTGGATGCCCGACGCCGCGCTCAAGAGCCTGAAGCCTCGGCGCGACGACCTGCTGTTCGGCTACTGGTACCTGCCCTGAACTGGAGGCACCCGATGTCCCGCACGATGCTGCTGGCGGCCGCTGTCGCCTGCGTGGTTGGGATTGCTGGGGGAGGGGAGACGGTGCGGATCGGCGGGGTGGACGTGCCGGCCGACTGCGCGCTGGCGCGCAAGGAGCATCCGCGCCTGCTCTTCACCAAGGCCGATATCCCGCGACTCCGCGAGCGGCTGAAGCATCCGCGCATCGCGAAGGAGCTGGCCTGGGCCAGGCAGCTTGCCACCAAGGGCAAGGCATCGGCCATCCTTCTCGGCGTCCTCTACCATCTGACCGGCGAGGCGAGCTATCTCGATCTGGCGAAGGCGAAGCTCAAGCCGACCTGGATCCAGACCTATCCGCTCGCCGCCGACCTGGTGATGGCAGGGCTGAAGCCCGAGGAGCAGAAGGCGGAGGCCGACCGCATCGTCGCCGTCATCAAGGCCGAGCGCTGGCGGCCCCACGTCGTCCTCGCCCTCGCCGCCTGGGGCCACGGCCACGACGACTTCCTGGACCAGGACCTGCGCAAACGCTACCCCAGCGACCTCGTGCAAGGGGTCGCGTACAACAACCTCTGGTCCCAAGGCCGCGGCGGCAGCTCCATGAGCCACGGCTACCACGGCGAGCACTTCTACAGCGAGTGGCTCACCATGGCCGCCGCCTGGACGCACGCGACGGGGCAGGACTGGGTGTCGCGCTGCGACTTCGCGGCGCACACGCCCGAGTGGTATCTCTTCCACTATCGTCCGTGGGAGACCCGCCCGGCGTGCGTGCACGTGGGCGTGACGGCCATGTGCCGCCACTGGCAGGCCGTGTCGCCCGCGCAGTTCGAGGGCGACAGCCTGGCGGTGCTCGTGGCGACGCGCTTCCACGACGGCGTGGGGCAGTGGTGGGTCGAGAACGTCATCTCCGAGATCTCGATGGGCTGGGGCACGAGCGCGCTGCGCCACGGCGGCGTGTGGGGCAAGCTGCTGTGGTACGACCCCGAGCTGCCGGC
>CBFDBL010000782.1:0-2755 GCA_965603035.1 uncultured bacterium | reverse complement strand
CCCCGAGCTCGACCCCGACTACGACTCCCGCACCCCCAAGCCCAGGCCCCCCAGCCGCCGCTGGCTCTCCAGCCGCTACATCCCCGAGCAGGTCCAGGTCACCGTCGTCGTCGAGCCCGACCGCGGCAAGCGCACCACCACCGCCCTCACCCAGGCCATCGCCGCCGACTTCCCCGACACCGACACCGGGAAGCTCCAGGTCCGCGGCACCCGCGGCTTCTACGCCGTGGACCGCAGCGCCGACTTCACCCGCAGCTTCCTCCGCGACCCGCGCCACTACGTCAAGATCGGCGACGAGTGGATCTACTACGACCGCGTCGCCTCGCCCACCGCCTTCGACGTCCCCCAGCACGGCCGCGGCGCGCGAGGCACCGTCCCAGCGGCGCACCCCCTCGACCACGAGGTCCTGCGCGGACACACCTACGTGTTCACCGTCAGCATCCCGGCCTTCCGCCATTGGGAACGGTGAGCAATTGCCGATTGCCGATCGAGGAGCGGAAGCGCATAATGGGGTAGAGGCGACGACATGATCGGAATCGGCAATGGGCAATCCGCGATCGGCAGTCCCCGGGCGGCCTTCACGCTGATGGAGATCCTGCTGGCCATCGGCATCCTGGCCATCGGGATCACCTCCGTGCTCTTCCTGTTCGCCATGGGCGTGCGGTCCCACCGCCGCGCGGTGGACCGCACGCGGGCCGCGCTGCTCGTCGAGGCCGTCGTGAACCAGATCCGCGCCGACCTCGCCGAGACCCTGCCCGACCGCTACGTCGAGGACAGCGACCACAACATCGACCCCATCACCCGCGCCGCCCACGCCGATTTCCCCGAGTTCATCTACGACGTCGCCTTCGAGAAGCTCTACCCCAGCGACCCCCGAGGCGATTTCTACAAGATCCGCGTCGTCATCCGCTGGGGCAACCCCGACGTGGAGCGGGACGAGCGCAACTCCGAGACCTACGAGACCATCCTGAGGCGGAAGAACTTCTGACAGCCGCTGGTACTCGATACTCGATGCTCGATACTCGTCTGCGCAGCACAAGGGGTTCGTAGCCGGCTCGAGGCGCCCCACCTCCGTCGCCGACTGGGTCGCGGCCACCCACGTCCCAGGAACCCGGGGCGGCGTCAGAGCACCGGCCCCCACGGCCTCCGCATCGGGCATGCAGCATCGAGTATCGAGCGTCCAGCATCGAGCATCGCCATGGCATTGGGCAAAGAATCTCACCTGTCGATGCGGCGGATCGTGTGGATCGCGGTCCTGGCCATCATCGTGCCCAGCCTGGTGCTCACCCTGGTGGGCCTGAAGCTGACGCTGAACCTCAAGAGCCGGCTGGGGCAGTGGCTCGCGGACCAGTACGCGTCGGAGACTCGCGCGAAGGTGACCGAGATCGAGGACCGTGCGTCGGCGCTCGAGGAGCGGGTGAAGCGCGCGGCCGACCGCCTCGACGCCGAGGGCCTCCAGCCGGCCCTGGAGGCCCTCGAGCGCCAGTCGCCCATCATCGACCAGGTGTTCCTGCTCGACGAGCAGCTCGCGATGCTCTACCCGCCGGAGCCGAAGGCCGCACCCGTCGTCGCCGAGACGCTCCTGTGGAGCGAGCCCTTCCCGCCCGCCGTGCGCCAGGCCCACGAGGCCGCCGACCCCGTCGAGGTGGCCCGCGCCATCGAGGCGATCCGCCGCTACCGCGACCGCACGCCGTCGCCCGCGGCCCGCGCCCGCGCCACCCAGGCCATCGCCGCGCTCCTGTTCCGCTACGAGCAGCACGAGGCCGCCGTCGCCGAGTACAAGCGCCTGCTCCAGGGCGACAACGTCGCCGTCTTCAGCCCCTCGCTCGCCCTCCTCGCCCGCTACCAGATCGCCGCGGCCTCGCGCCAGCTCGACCGGCCCCAGGGCGCCCTCGCCGCGCTGCTCGACCTCTACACCGACCTCGCCCGCGAGCAGACCGGCGTGGCCGACGCCAGCCGCATCGCCTGGTTCAAGCGCCGCGCGCGCCGCGACATCGAGGCCCTCCTCGCCCGGCCCGACGTGCCGCGCCCCGAGAGCCGCCGCTACGCCGCCCTCGTCGAGGAGGAGGAGCGCCGCGCCGCCCGCAAGCACTTCCTCGCCTACCTCCGCGAGTTCGTCCTCCCCCGCCTCAAGCTCCAGGCCCCCGCCCTGCGGCCCGACGACGAGGGCTTCCGCCACCTCTACGACGACGAGTTCGCCCGCGAGCCCTACCTCGTGGCCTACGCCGCCGTCCGCGCTCCCGACGACAGCCGGCGCATCCTCGGCTTCAACCTCGACCTCGGCCACCTCCAGCGCGAGCTGCTGCCCGAGGCCCTCCGCTCGCGCCGCTTCGGCCAGCGCGTCGCCTTCGTCGTCGCCGACCGCAAGGACAAGGTGATCCACGGCACCCGCGGCGGCCGCTCCGTCGTCGCCATCGAGCCCTTCCCGCGCATCTTCGCCGCCTGGCACCTCGGCCTCGTCGAGCGCCAGCCCGCCGAGCTCCGCGACCTCGCGCGCCGCAACGTCACCCTCTTCGCCTTCGTCACCAGCGCCATGATCGTCGCCATCATCCTCGGCGTCATCATCACCCTCAGGGGCACCGCGCGCGAGCTCGAGCTCAGCCAGCTCAAGAGCGACTTCGTCTCCAACGTCTCCCACGAGCTCAAGACCCCGCTCGCGCTCATCCGCATGTTCGCCGAGACCCTCGAGCTCGGCCGCGTCCGCGACCCCGCCAAGCTCCAGGAGTACTACGGCATCATCACCCGCGAGAGCGAG
>CBFDBL010000781.1:0-2767 GCA_965603035.1 uncultured bacterium | reverse complement strand
CGGCGCGCCCGACACCTCGACCCCGCGGTCCCCCACGGCAACCGACAGGGCCGCCGCACGACCCCGGCGGGGCATGGCGCGCCGCGTATCCGCCTATCCGGATATCCGGATATCCGGATAAGCGGATATGTCCGCGGCCTCTGCCTGCCGCCGCGGCTCGCCTGCCGCCGTGCCTCAGAAGGCAAGCAGCACGCGGAGCCCGTCGCCGTCGGGACAGCCGGCCTGGCGCAGGATGTCGAGGTGGGGCCAGAGCTCGCCGACTTCCCAGAGGGCGTGGGAGTCGGTGGCGAGCGCGATGCGGACGCCCTGGTCGAGGCAGGCGGCGATGAAGCGCGGGTCGGGCGTGTGGGTGTGGAAGTTGATTTCGGCGGCGACACCCGCGTCGGCCAGCATGCGGGCGATGGGCCGGTAGAGCGCGCGCGGCGCGGCGTCGCCGTTGCGGCGGAAGAAGCGGAAGGGGTGCGCCAGCACGTCCACGCCAGCGTGGGCGACGGAGGCGCTGGCCTTCAGGAAGCGTCGCCTGCGTTCGGCGTCGGTGGCAGTGCGGGGGTCGAAGCCTGGGATCCAGTGGACGGCGCCGATCAGCAGGTCCCAGTGGCCGCGGTCCTCGGGCAGGAGGGTGAGGCCGCCGCGGCCGTCGCTGTCGCACTCGAGGCCGAGGCGCACGAAGCCCGAGCGCCGGGGCAGCATCTCGGCGAGGTAGGCGTCCATGCGGCACGCGGGTGTGTGGCGGGTGCGGCGGATGAGGTCGGGGTCGTGGAAGAAGCGCTGGCCCCAGAAGTCGTCGGCGGTCAGGTAGAGCTGGCCGGCGTGCTCGGTGGCGACGATGCCGGCGAGGCCGAGCCGTCGCGAGCGCTCGATGGCGCCCGCCGCGGTGACGTCGTCGCGGCAGTAGGCGTAGTCGGTGTGGCAGTGGCAGTCCCACAGCGGCGGGTCGTCGGCCATGGCGAGCGCGTGCTCGCGGACATCGACCTCGCGGCCGCGGAGGCGGACGTGGAGGTAGCGGAAGGGCGCCTCGCACAGGGCGGGCGCCGTGGCGTAGCACACGCCGTCCACCGTCTCGGGCGGGAAGCCTGCGTGGTAGTGGCCGCTGAGCGAGAGCAGCACGCCGGCGTCGGCGTAGCATCGGCGAACGGCATGGGCGTTGGTGGGGTTGTAGGGGTAGGAGCTGTCGATGGTCGGGTGGACGGGGTTGTGCTGGAGGACGACGAGGGGCTGGTCGGGCGCTTCGTCGGCGGCGCGGGCCACGAGCTCGAGCGCGGCCCGGGGGTGCCGGGTCACGTCGCCGTCGCCGTAGGGCGCAGCGACAGTGACGAGCTGGTAGCCGCCCAGGTGGTGGAGGGCGGCTGCCTGGCCGAAGAGGGCGAGGAGGCGGCCGGCGGGGCCGTCGTGGTTGCCCGGCGCGACGAGCAGGGGGATGCCGAAGGGCGCGAGCGTGTCGCGGATGGCGGCGAGATCTGCCTCCGCGCCGTCGGCGCGGCCGTCGTCCACCAGGTCGCCGAGCAAGGCGATCGCGTCGGGCCGGACGCCGCGGACCATCCTCCGGAGCGCGCGCTCCGCCGCCTCGCGGCCGAACCCTGCCTCGCGTCCTGCCACGCGACACGTGTGGTCGGCACGCTCGACGGAATGCAGGTCGCTGACCACGAGGAGATCGAGCGCGGGGCTGCTGCGCTGCTGCATCGGCTGGGGGGTGCTTTCCTTTCTGCGGTCGCAGGGCCGCCGCCGGCGCGGGGACCTCCCGGCCCGGCAGATCGAGCCCCCTAGTATCGCGATCCGGCCAGTGAAGTAAAGCGGCGATCCGGCTCGGCTCCTGCGGCCTGGGCATTGCTCTCGCGGCGGCGGCGGGATAGAATACCCGGGGGTGGGGGCCGCAGGAGCCGGCGAGGACGCGGCATGGCCGAAGGGCAGAAGCGGGAACGGCGGAGGCTGTCCACCCGGGGCAAGGTGGTGATGGCGGTGGCCGCGCCCGTGGTGTTCCTCGGCCTGCTCGAGGCGGTGCTGCGGCTCGCCGACTTCGGCGCCGAGCGGCGGCAGCCGGCTGGTTACGTTGGGTTCGCGGGGGGGTGGGTGCCGGGGACGGTGCGGGTGCTGGTGGTGGGCGGCTCGGCGGCGGCGGGGTGGCCCTTCCACCCCGAGGGGGGCCCGGCGCGGTTCCTCCGCGAGCTGCTGCGCGACGTGGCGGCGGAGCAGCGGCTCGAGGTGCTCAACTGCGCGGTGAACGGCCTGACGAGCGACGGGGTGGCCCTGGTCGTGCAGCGGGTCGTGGCGTGCGAGCCCGACGTGCTGATCGTGGCGTGCGGGCACAACGAGTACTTCAACGATCCCGCCTTCAACCGGCTCATCGCCGGCTGGGACCCGCGGCCGCCGAGCTGGGTGGAGCGGACGCGGACCCGCCTGCTGCTCGAGGACATGGTGGTGCTCCTGGGCGGGGGGCCGGGGATGGAGCGCGACGGGGCCGTGACGCGTGCGGAGCGCGCGCAGGCGGGCCAGCTCGCGAGCCCTCGCGACTACCAGCCCGGCAGCCTGGCCGCGGGGCTCGAGCGCCGGCTCCGCGAGATGGCGGCGCTCGCCCGCGCGCGGGGGGCCAGGGTCGTCCTGACGACGCTGCCGTCGAACCTGCGGGACGCTCCGCCCAACAAGCCGCGGCACCGGCCAGGGCTCGGCGACGAGCAGCTCGCCGCGTGGCGCCGCGGCTACGACCGTGGCCGCGCGCTGGCGAAGCTGGGGCAGCACGAGTCGGCGGAGACCCACCTGCAGCAGGCTCGGA
>CBFDBL010000780.1:0-2809 GCA_965603035.1 uncultured bacterium | reverse complement strand
GCCCTCGGCCCTCGGCTCGGGGTAGCGATGCCGCAGCAGCCACGCGGCGCCCGCGACGACGAGCACCGCCGCGGCGGCCGCGAGCAGCGCGAGCCACCGGCGCCGGCGCGGCGCAGCCGCGGCGGGGCGCAGCGTATCGACGAGCAGGGCCTCGAAGAGCAGGTCGTCGAGCAGCTCCTGCCGCTCGGCTTCCGAGGCGGCGTCCCAGCGGTCGAGGGGGGAGCGCGGCTCGTCAGTCACGGCTCTCTCCTCTCAGGGCGTCGGCGATGCAGCGGCGCAGGCCCTGGCGGACGCGCTCGAGCCGCTTGCTGAGGGTGTTGGGCGCGATGCCGAGGCGCGCGGCCGTGGCCTGGACCCGCTCGCCGCGCTCGTAGCGGCGGCGAACGAGGTCGCGGTTCTCATCGGAGAGCTTCTCGAGACACCCTGCGAGCGCGGCGCGACGCGCCTGCCAGACCTCGTCCTGGTCGGAGCCTGTCGCGATGAAGTGCCGCTCGGCGGCCTCGAGGAAGTCGTCGCTGAGCAGCAGGGCGCGCCCGTGACGCTTGCGGGCGTGGTTGCGAGCCAGGTTCCTCGCGATCGAGCGGAGCCAGGCGCCGATGTCCGAGCCCTTCGCGGGGTCGGGGCCCTTGGCGAGCGCGACGCGGAACGTCTCCTGGGTGAGGTCTTGCGCATCATGGCGGTCGCCGAGCAGATAGAGCAGGAACCGGTAGAGCATCGCCCAGTGCTGTCTCAGGGTGCTTGGTTCCACTGTGGGCGCCTCAGAGGTCTCTACTTGCTAATGTCGCGGCCGGTGGAATGTGACACCCGCGGCCCGGCGATGGTAGGCCGCGGCACGAGCCCTGTCAACGCCGCAGGCACCCGGCCGATGGGTGGCATCGGCCATGTGTTGATTTCAAGCCGATTATCAACATAAGGGCTGGCTGGGGCGGCCATGTGTTGCTCCGCCAACATAACGGAGCCAGCGCCTGACCTTGTGTTGACAGCCCTTCACAACGACCTTCCCACTCCAAACCAGCGGAGAACCCATCGTGAAGCTCACGACCGAAGCGATCTGGGCGGAGCTCGATGCCTGGAAGCGCGAGGCCCGCGCCCTCCACCACGAGCCCTATGCGCTCTACCGCGACTTCTACCTCGGCGGCGACCGCCCGCTGCGCTACATGCGCAAGAACAGCCGCGAGAGCGACGAGCACTGGCTCGAGCGACTCGGCCGCCTCGTCGGCGCCAACTACTGCGCCCCCATCGTCAACAAGCCCGTCCAGGCAGAATACGGCGGAAGGGTCCGTCGCTCCGTCGGCGACACCGAGCTCCAGGCGCGGCTCGACACGATCGCCAGGGAGAACGCCCTCCACACATTCCAGCTCACGACCGCGCGACAGCGTGCCATCGACGGCGCAGCCATCGTGCAGCTCTACTGGGACCGACGGAGCGGCGCCCTCCGCCTCAAGCACATTCTGCCCGAGCACTTCTTCCCCGTCGTCACCGACGACTCCGAGCGCATCGACGCCGTGATCATCGACCGCAACGAACCCAGCACCGAACACCCCCCTCACGGCGTCCGCCCCTCTTCCACTCGACACTCGACACTTGACACTCGACACTCCGACGCGGCTCGCCGCGTCGAGATCTACACGGCGGACGACATCGCGATCTACGAGGGCGGCAAGCGGGTCAACGAGCCGAGCGGCCTGCGCTTCTGGGAGCGGCCCGCCAGGTACGGCGCCCTGCCCTTCGTCCTCTTCAACGGGCGGCGGCTCGTCGGCGACGTGCTCGGGCACTCGATGCTGCGGGGCATCGCCGAGCTGAACCACGCGCTCAACGAGAGCATCAACAACGTGCTCGAGATCCTGCGGTTCCAGGCCTTCAGCCTGCTCGTCATCCAGGGCGGCCTCCACGGGCTCCCCACCGACGCCGACGGCCGGCCCAAGCTCGCCATCGGCGAGGCCGGGTTCCTCAACATCGACGCCGAGGGCCGCGTCTACTTCGCGGACCCGAACCCGAAGATCGGCGAGGTGCTCGCCGTCATCGACCGGCTCATCGCGATGATGTACGAGACGGGCTCGGTGCCGATGGCCGTGGTGCAGCCGCAGCAGTCGCACGCCGAGAGCGCCGCGAGTCGCCAGGTGCAGTTCATGCCCCTCGTCGATCTCGTCGAGGAGCTGAAGACCTTCGACCTCGCCTCCGAGCGCGAGCTCGTCGAGAAGGCCCTGCTGCTCGACCACATCCACCGCGTCGGCCCGACCACCCTGGACGCCCTCCGCGAGCGGCTCGGCAAGGTGCAGGTCGAGTTCCCCAGGACCTTCCTGCCGGTGGACGACGCCGCGCGCTTCGCCCTCATGCAGGCCAGGCGCGAGGCCGGCCTGCTCACCCGCCGGATGATGCTCCTGGCCGAGCACCCCGAGCTGAGCGAGGCCGAGCTCGACGCCCTGCTCGCCGAGATCGGGGAGGAGCAGGAATAGCCCGCCGAAGACGCGAAAGGGCGCGAAACGAAGGAAGCCCACCCCACCGGGTCATGTCGAGCGACGCGACGCGAAGCCGAGACATCTCTCCTGTCTCCCGTCCATCACGGGGCGAAACCACCCCCGGGAGAAGAGGAAGAGAGATCCCTCCGCTCGGCCTGGCCGGCCTCGGTCGGGATGACCGGGGGGGCCCGCCCGGCCTCGGTCGGGATGACCGGAACGCGGGCCTGCCGGCCTCGGTCGGGATGACGGGGCGGGGCAGCCACCAAGGGTGGCTTAAGAGGCCTGACAGGCCGCGATCGCAATAGGGGTAGGGAAGGCCAGTTGCCTGGCCTCCCCTCCCTCCGAACCGT
>CBFDBL010000779.1:0-2813 GCA_965603035.1 uncultured bacterium | reverse complement strand
ACGGCGGGCGCGGGCGCCCGAGCGGCGGCTTGACAGTGGCGGGGCCGGTGGCCTAGAATCGCGCGCGGGCCTCCCCAGAGGGTTGCGGACCATGCGCCGGCGCCGGCTGATTATCGTGTGCATCACGGGGGTGTGGGTGGTGATGATGGCGACGCTGGTGCGCCGCTACCTGCTGGAGGTGAGGCCGGAGGTGGTCCCGGGCACGTGGCAGTCGGTGCTGACCCGCGAGCGGCGCAACTACCAGTGGCGCAAGGGCATCTACCTGCCGACCCGGCGGGGCCTCCAGCGCGTCGGGCACACGCAGACGGTCTTCTACTACCGCGCCGACGGCAAGTACAACGTGCACAACGAGACGCGCGTGACCGTGGCCGTGCCCGGCTTCCTGCCGAAGCCGACGGGCTTCGAGCTGATGGCGACGGCGCTCGTGGGCGGCGATTACGCGCTCGAGCGGCTGACCATGCGGCTGGACTCCGAGCCGGTGAACGCCATCTGCCACGGGCACGTCGAGGGCAGCAGGCTGGTGCTGCGCGCGACGGTGAACGGCCAGGAGCAGGAGCCCTTCGCGATCGACCTGCCGACGGGCCAGGTCGCGGCCCAGGGCTTCTCGCCGCTGCTGGCGCTGCCCAGGCTCGAGGTGGGCATGAGGTGGGAGGCCGTGGTGGTGGACCCCTTCACCTTCCGGCCGTCGAAGGTCGAGATGGAGGTGCGGCGGCGCGAGTCGCTGCGATGGCAGGGCCGCGACCTCGCGACCTACGTCGTCTCGATCCGCTCCGGCCTCGTCAGCGCCCTGGCCTGGGTCACCCCCGACGGCGAGGTGCTCCAGGAGCAGACCCTGCTGGGCCTGACCTTCATCAAGGAGCCGCTGCCCGACGAAGAGGGGGCGGGGACGCCGGCCGCTAGCGGACGACGGTCCGGTGGTCGCGCCACCACAGGGTCCAGTGCTGGCGGGTCGCGTCGCCGAACTTCACCGAGGCGCCCGCACCCGTCAACGACCGCAGGGCGTCGTGAGCGGCCGACCGCACCGCCGGGGCCTCGGTCGCGTCGGTGAGCTCGATGAGGCGGGGGACGGCGTCGGGGGACTTGAAGACGGCCATGGCGCCAGCCAGCTCCTGCTTGACGAGGTCGTCGCGTCGGGCGTCGTGGAGCATCTTGAGGAGACGCGGCACGGCCTCCCGCTCGCACTTGGAGGCGAGCACCTCGACCGCCAGGGCCTGGGAGACGGGGCTGGGGTAGTCGAGGGCGTGGACCACCCGCCTGAAGTCGCGGCGGCGCTGGTAGACGGCGAGGAGGTGGCGCTTGATGATGACCTGGCGGGCGGGCTGCGCGTCGCGGTGGCTGCGGAACAGGCGGGCTACGTCGTCGGTCTGGATGTCGGCCACAAGGCCGCGGTAGCCGTAGTACCCGGCGACCACGAGGGTCGTGCCGACGACGACGTTGCGGAAGTTGAGGATGAGCTGCATGGGGGACCACCTTGTGCCCACCGTGCCAATCCCCCAGTCTAGAGTCTAGCCGGCGCGCGCGCATTGTCAACTCGGGACGTCGCAAGTGCCTGACCTGCAATACCTTAAGACGATCAACCTGCTCGACGGCCGGGCCTTCCGCCCCGAGAGGGCCGCCGTGTTCGACGCCATCGGCGACCTCTTCGTCGCCTGCCGCCTCCCCGACGTCCCGCCCGTCCACGACTACGGGTGCTGGCGACACCCCGACTACATCGACGACCGCGGCTACATGGTCCCCTACCTCAGCGTCCCGTGGTACATCGAGCAGGCCCGCGAGCCGGCACGCCGCAGGGTCAACGCCCAGCGCCTCACGGCCGCCTTCCGACGCGAGCCCTGGCGACACGAGGACGCCCTCGGCGACCACTACGACATCCTCGTGCTCGACGAGCCCCTCTACGACCCCGCCGAGGAGCGCCACTTCGCCCTCACCACCACCCCCGGCTACGCCGTCGCCGGCATCGCCGCCGTCCTCTCGACCCACGACCTCGACGCCCTCGACCGCATCGCCTACAGCCTGCTCAAGACCCTCGCGCTACGCGAGATGGCCCACGTGTTCGGCGTCCCCGGCTTCGGCCGCGGAGCCCTCGAGCTCACCCCACGACTCGCCTGCACCAACCCCTGCGTGCTCGGCCCCTGCGTCGCCATGCCCGACGACCTCGAGCGCCTGACCGACCACCGCCTCGCCGGCCCGCCCTTCTGCGACACCTGCCTCGCCGAGCTCCGCACCCACCTCGCCCCCGACCGCACCGGGCCGTAAGCCAGACCAGACTCCCTCTCCGCACATGCCGACAACCCGGCGCGGCCACCCAGCCGCCCGCCGCCGACGCCAGGGCCGAAACGATCCACCGAATCGACACTTACGGCAATGCAGCGCCGAATCCCGCTCTGCCCCGCGGAGCAGCGGGCACGGCGCGCGGCGAGCTCTTCGTCGCGCCGCTGGGGCCGGGCGGCGAGTTCAGCATCTACGAGATCGTGCGGTCCAGCGCAACGTGGAATGCCGCGCAGGCCGCGGCCCAGGCCAAGACCGACCCGCTCATCGGCACGGGCGCGGCCGGCAACCTCATCGCCATCAACTCGCAGGTCGAGAACGACTTCATGCAGGCCCGGATCGGCAGCTCGGGCACCTGGTACATCGGCGCCTCCGACCAGACCGTCGAGGGCGAGTGGCGGTGGGCGAGCGACAACAGCCAGTTCTGGCAGGGCCGTGGCAGCGGCAGCGGCGGCGCCCCGGTCGGCGGCCGCTACAGCAACTGGAGCGACACGGTCGAGCCCAACGACGCCGGCGGCGAGGACTTCGCGACGATGTACGGCTCC